>JANOYU010000019.1:0-15641 GCA_031429035.1 Methylophilaceae bacterium | reverse complement strand
GTTCCAAGGAATAATTTGGCCAACTACGCCTAAAGGCTCTAAAAAGTGATATGCAATGGTGTCGTTATCAATCTCGCTTAATGAACCTTCTTGCGCACGAATGCAACCAGCAAAATAACGAAAGTGGTCAACCGTTAAAGGGATGTCTGCATTCACTGTTTCGCGAATCGGCTTGCCGTTATCAATGGTGTCAGCCAAGGCGATTAAATCTAAATTAGCCTCAATACGGTCTGCAATTTTGAGAAGTATGTTTGAGCGCTCGGTGGTCGATGTTTTGCCCCATGCGTCGGCCGCTTTATGCGCCGCATCTAATGCAAGCTCGATATCCTCAGCGCTTGAGCGCGCAGCTTGCGTGTAATTTTTGCCAGTAATGGGCGAAACCACATCAAAATATTGTCCTTTTACTGGGGCAACCCATTTGCCGCCAATGTAGTTATCGTATTTGGCTTTATATGGAATCTTTACGCCCATGCCTTTTAGTAATTCTAAACTCATGCTAACTCCTCTAGTTTTGCTTGTATAAATATAGTGTTTCTACGTGTAAACCCGCATTGCGTTGTTAATTTTTGGTGCTGCGATTGCTAGCTTAAAATCTTGCCAAAATTTAATACCAAATATATTATTTAATGGCTTAATTATTAGTAAGCGCGAGCTAAACAATAAACCTAAGCACTAGCTAAATCAAGCAAAAATGCATTTTTTTACAAATATAATTTATGTTAAATAATATTAATTTACATGCCAATGCTGGCACACGGCGCTGGCATACGCTATAGTTTCAGCTACGTTTAATTTCGTTAATTTATAAATATAACAATAAAGCGGAAAATTCACTTTTTATGCTTGATTCATCAGCGCCAGCGCGCTTTACCACCAGAGAATTTTGGCACAGCATTAGTAACCCCACTGATTCCACCTTAGGCAAGGCTATCTTGATGCTATTGGTGTTTGCCGAAAGTCTGGTATGCATCTTTTGGATATACACACTTTCTGGCTTAGGCGAAGGCTATGCGCTGATGGCGGCGGTGCCGTATGTGTATATCATTGTTTCTTATGCCAGTTTGCTGATTTTTTACCGCAGTAAAAAGTTTGAATATTTTACTTTTACACAATTGGTGATGCTGTTGGTGATGCCGTTTTTTATGCAATGGGCGATTGGCGGTTACGAAGCCTCTAGCGGCATTGCCATTTGGGCTATTTTGTCGCCGATTGGCGCGCTGATGATACTGGGCACAAAGCCTTCTACGCCTTGGTTTGCCTTATTTACTATATTGGCTGCCCTCTCTTGGAAGCTCAATTACATGTTTGCAGGTAACTCGCTACCAATACCGGCGCACATTAAAGACACGTTCTTTTTAATGAATATTATTGGTACTACTTGTATTTTATATGCGGTGATGCGCTATTTTCAAAGCCAAAAGGAGCGTACTTTGCTGGAGCTTAATTTAGAACAAGTGCGATCAGAAAAGTTGCTGCTAAACGTGTTGCCAAAATCGATAGCTAATCGGCTAAAAGATAACGATATGCGCATTGCCGATAGCCATGAAAACGTGACCATTTTATTTGCTGATATTGTCGGATTTACCAAAATGACCGCCAGCATGCCACCTGCAGAGCTGGTGGATTTACTGAGCCAATTGTTTTCGCGTTTTGATGCGTTGGCAG
Source organism: Methylophilaceae bacterium (assembly GCA_031429035.1). Lineage (GTDB taxonomy): Bacteria > Pseudomonadota > Gammaproteobacteria > Burkholderiales > Methylophilaceae > Methylotenera_A. Next base: position 13,976 of record JANOYU010000019.1, on the reverse strand, counting down.
ATAATCATGGTTTAGAGAAAATTAAAACCATTGGTGATGGTTATATGGTGGTGGGTGGCGCGCCAGTAGCCCGCGACGACCACGCGATTGTGATTGCGCAATTGGCTTTAGAAATGCAGCAAGCGCTGGCTGATTTTAATGCACAAACGGGTAAAACATTGCAAATGCGTATTGGCATTAGCAGTGGGCCAGTAGTGGCAGGGGTGATTGGCACCAGTAAGTTTGCCTATGATATTTGGGGCGATGCCGTGAATATGGCCAGCCGTATGGAAAAAACGGCGCATTCAGACAGTATTCAAGTGAGTGAAGTGACTTATCAGCTTTTGCAAGAAAGCGAATTATTTAAACAAAACCATCGTTTAGAATCGCGTGGCCTGATTGAAATTAAAGGCAAGGGCGCGGTGAATACTTATATCCTCAAGGCGTAATCTGCTACAGTTATAACACGCTATATTCAAGCTGCTACATCGTATATAATCCGCCCTCTATAGCGATATGTGGAAGAGTGGATGAGCGGTTTAAGTCACCACCCTGGAAAGGTGGCACAGGGGTAACCTTGTCGCGAGTTCGAATCTCGCCTCTTCCGCCAGCAAATAAATCTAATGCATGCTGTCGATAATATCTAGCTCTTCAATATGACCATAGTGTTTATTGTTAGTGCTAACTGCACTTTCGGTTGTATCAAAGTCCTCAAACTCATCTCCCGCAATATCTTCTAGCATTTGGTCGAGCAGTTTAATTTTGTCTGTCGTTTTTATAGTTGGTGTCGTCATAATATACCTTGCCTTTCTTCATCACTTAACTGGCACATACCAGTAATTATTTACTAGCATATTGCGTGCCAATTTTTAATCTGTATGATTCAGTTATGCATCAAAATCATCAACAATCCCACCAACAAGCCCAGGGCGCGCCTACAACGCCCACCATTAAACAAGCCTTTTGGTATTGGCTTAAACTCGGTTTTATCAGCTTTGGCGGGCCTGCTGGGCAAATCGCTATCATGCATCAAGATTTAGTTGAAAATAAACGCTGGATATCAGAAAAGCGTTTTTTGCATGCGCTTAATTACTGTATGTTGTTGCCCGGGCCAGAGGCGCAGCAGTTGGCTATCTATATAGGCTGGCTCATGCATAAAACCCGAGGCGGCCTGATTGCGGGTATTTTATTTGTATTGCCGTCATTGCTTATTTTAATTGGCCTTAGCTATATTTATATGCGTTTTGGCGATGTGCCTGCGGTTGCAGGCGTGCTGGCAGGCATTAAGCCTGCAGTGGTGGCCATTGTATTATTTGCAGCGTATCGCATAGGCGCCAGAACCCTTAACAATGCTGCGTTGTGGGGCGTTGCAGTTGCTTCATTTATTGCCATTGCAGTATTCAAAATTGCATTCCCATGGATTGTATTAGCCGCCGCTATCATTGGTTTTTTGGTCAATCGCTTTCAACCACATTTATTTGCCAGCAACAATGCACATAAAGCTAGCCAAGCCAATTATGGCAAAGCTGTCATAGATGACGATACGCCAACACCTTTGCACGCAAAATTTAACTACAAAAGCATGGCAAAATTTATTGGCGTTGGTTTGGCGATTTGGCTGGCAGCCATGCTGCTATTGGTTTTGCGTTGTGGTTGGGATGCAATTTATACGCAAATGGCGTGGTTTTTTACCAAAGCGGCACTACTGACCTTTGGTGGTGCTTACGCGGTGCTGCCTTATGTATATCAAGGTGCGGTTACGCATTATGCTTGGCTAACGCCCACGCAAATGATGGATGGCCTAGCCTTGGGTGAAACTACGCCAGGGCCGCTGATTATGGTGGTGGCGTTTGTCGGTTTTGTGGGTGGTTGGGGTCAAGCTGCGCTTACTGACCCACTTACAGCAGGCATTGCGGCGGCCTGCATTGTCACTTTTTTTACTTTTTTACCTTCCTTCATATTTATTTTTGTTGGCGCGCCGTTTATCGAATCCAGCAAAAATAACCTCAAACTCACTGCGCCGTTAACGGCCATAACCGCAGCGGTGGTGGGGGTGATTGTCAGCTTGGCAGTATTTTTTGCGCAACATTTACTTTGGCCACTAGGTTTAACTTCACCACGAGGATTTTTCGATGCTCTGCAAGCCAATATCCATGCGCCTTCTGGCGTTGCTATATTGATTGCCATTGTTTTATTGTTTAAATATAAGTTAAGCGTGATTAAGTTAATCGGGCTGTTTGCAGCTGGCGGTTTGTTGCTGCAACTTTTTACATCAGTTTAGAACGAATTGTTTTTTGATTGGTCTTTAAATTTAATTGTTATAGAGTTTAATTATTTTGAAAGCAAAACAAACATGAAACACGCCTTTGTAAAAACACTCGCCACTTTAAGTTTAGGATTGGTTACCATTATGACTTCCGCTATTACTAACGCTGCCTGCCCAGATTTATACAATCATCAATTTACCACTTTGCAAGGTGAAAAAATCAATCTGTGTGATTATCAAACCAAGCCAATTTTAGTGGTGAATACTGCCAGTAAATGTGGTTTTACACCACAATTTGAGGCGCTGGAAGGCTTGTATAAAAAACATAAGGCACAGGGTTTGTTGGTGATTGGCTTTCCTTCGAACGACTTCCGCCAAGACCCAGGTGACAACAAAGCGATTGGCGATTTTTGCAAAATGACTTACGGCGTACAGTTTCCTATGATGACAAAAAGCGCAGTTTCTGGCAAAGATGCGAATCCATTTTACAAGCAGCTCGCGGCCAAATCTGGCACCGCGCCACAGTGGAATTTTTACAAGTATGTGATTGCACCAGGCGGCAAAGAAGTAACAGCGTTTGAAAGTACCGTTTCACCTGATTCTGCTGATTTAACAGCTAAATTTAAACCGTATTTAAAATAGTTATTTGTTGTTATCGCGGCGCATTGCGTCGCTCTTCTGGCTGACGTATTTTTTGCAGAATAATGGCTGATAATTCCTCTACCGAGCGACTGGTAGAATCTGCCCAAGGAATGTTGTTTTTCACCATCAAGCGCTCTGCAGTGGCAATTTCTTTTTTGCAGTTTTCTAGCGATGCATAAAAACTATTCGGGCGGCGCTCAGAGCGCACATTATGTAGGCGTTCGGCTTTGATGGTCAGGCCAAAAATTTTGTGTAAATGTTTATATAAAATTTCAGGCAGCGTACCACGTTCAAAATCCTCAGGTATCAGCGGGTAATTGGCAGCTTTAATACCAAATTGCATGGCTAAATAAACGCTAGTGGGGGTTTTTCCACAGCGCGAAACGCCAATTAAAATCACCTCGGCCTCTTCAAAACCTGCATTAGTCATGCCGTCGTCGTGTGTCAGCGTAAAATTAATGGCTTCCATACGCTCATGGTAGTTTTCGCCCATCACGCCATGTGCAATACCTTTGCCTGTCAGTGGCTGTTGCGCCAACTCTATGCCTAGTGGGTCAATAAAAGTGTTGAACAAATCGATAAAATAAGCGTCGGCTTCTTTTAATAGCGCACGGTGTTCAATATTGCCTAATGACATAATCACTACTGGCCGCATACCATCGCCCGCTTTGGCCATTAATATGCGTTGTTTAATCTCATCAATTTTAACAATAGAGTCAGTAAACGGCGCCCGCACTTGGGTAAAGTGTGTTTGCGGAAAGTGCGCTAATAACTGCCCCAACGCACCAGCGGTAATGCCAGTGCCGTCAGAGATAAAAAATACCGTACGCTCTATTTTCACTTAAAAATATCTATTATTTAGTCAGCCGTTGCCAAGTGGCAACCACCGTATCTGGGTTGAGCGACACGGATTGTATGCCTTCTGACACCAACCATTCAGCGAAATCGGGGTGATCTGACGGCCCTTGGCCGCAAATGCCCACGTATTTACCCAAGCGATTGCAAGTTTCAATCGCCATTTTCAACAATACTTTTACCGCATCATTACGTTCATCAAAGCTGCCCGCCATAATGCCAGAATCACGATCTACACCCAATGTAAGCTGCGTTAAATCGTTAGAGCCAATTGAAAAGCCATCAAAATAGTCTAAAAATTGCTCAGCTAATAAGGCGTTTGATGGAATCTCGCACATCATAATTAGCCGCAGACCATTTTCACCACGTTTTAGGCCATTTTTGGCCATAATTTCTGTGACAGATTTGGCTTCTTCTAGCGTGCGCACAAACGGAATCATCAGCTCGACATTGGTTAAGCCCATGATATTTCTTACTTTTTTCATGGCTTCACACTCAAGTGCAAAACATTCCTGAAAGTCTTCTGCCATGTAACGCGCCGCGCCACGAAAGCCCATCATTGGATTTTCTTCGTCTGGTTCGTAAATATCGCCGCCAATCAGTTTTTTGTACTCGTTCGATTTAAAATCTGAGGTGCGCACAATGACTGGTTTTGGGTAAAACGCCGCAGCAATGGTTGCAACGCCTTCGGCTACTTTATCAATATAAAATTGTTTAGGGTTTGCATAGCCGCGTGCGCGATTTTTAATGGTCGCCTGAATGGCCGCTGGCATGGCATCGACGTTTAAAATGGCTTTGGGGTGTATGCCCACCATATTGTTAATCACAAACTCAAGCCGCGCTAAACCCACACCATCATTAGGAATTTGCGCAAAACTAAACGCCATATCAGGGTTGCCCACGTTCATCATAATTTTGCACGGCGGTTTTGGCAGTGCGCTATTGGCTTGCGTAGAAACTTCAAAATCTAGCGCCCCATGATAGACAAAACCTGTTTCGCCCTCGGCGCAAGAAACGGTGACAATTTCACCTTCGCGCAACAAATCAGTGGCGTTTACTGAGCCAACAATAGCGGGAATACCCAGCTCGCGCGCAATAATTGCAGCGTGACAAGTACGGCCACCACGGTTGGTCACCAAGGCTGAAGCGCGCTTCATTACGGGCTCCCAGTTTGGGTCAGTCATATCCGCTACCAACACATCGCCAGGTTGCACTTCATGCATTTGTGATGGGTCTAACACAATACGCACAGGACCAACGCCGACTTTTTGCGTCACTGCGCGGCCAACCACCAAAGGTACGGCAGAGTGTTTTTGTAGCTTGTAAGATTCAGTGACGTTTTTAAGTGATTCTTGCGATTTCACTGTTTCTGGGCGCGCTTGCAAAATATAAAGCTTGCCATCTAAACCGTTTTTGCCCCACTCAATATCCATTGGACAGCCATAATGATTTTCAATGGTAATGGCGTAAGTGCCAAGCTCTAGAATATCGGCATCACTTAGCGAATACACATCAGATTCGGCAGGGTCAACGTCTACTGTATTGGTGCTTTTTCCTGCCTGTGTCGCGTCCGAGAACACCATTTTAATCAATTTAGAGCCCATGGTGCGGCGCACAATGGCGGGTTTGCCAAGCGCTAATAATGGTTTATGCACATAAAACTCATCGGGATTCACCGCGCCTTGCACCACCGTTTCGCCTAAACCGTAGCTTGAAGTAATAAACGCCACATCTTTAAAGCCAGATTCGGTATCAATAGTAAACATTACGCCTGCGCAGCCAATATCCGAGCGTACCATTTGCTGAATACCCGCAGAAAGCGCGACATCGGCATGTACAAAGCCTTTGTGCACGCGGTAAGAAATTGCACGGTCGTTATAAAGTGAGGCAAATACTTCTTTAATGGCGTGGTTGATGTTGTCTAGGCCATGAATATTTAAAAATGATTCTTGTTGGCCTGCAAATGACGCATCAGGTAAATCTTCAGCGGTGGCCGATGAGCGCACCGCAAACGTGGTGCCAGGGGCAGATTTTTCGATTAATTTTGTATAATTATCGGCAATCGCCGCGTTTAAAGCGGTAGGAAAATTGGCTTCCATAATCCATTTGCGAATTTGCGTGCCACATTTGGCCAGCGCTTGCGTATCATCCGCATCGAGCACATCCAATAAATCGTTAATTTTTTTGTCAAGCCCACCTTGAGCTAAAAATTCGCGATACGCATCGGCCGTAGTGGCAAAGCCAGTAGGCACGCGCACGCCTTTTGCGCTCAATTGCGAAATCATCTCGCCTAGCGAAGCATTTTTGCCGCCAACAGAGCCGACATCGGTATTGCGAAGTTGTTCAAACGGTAATGCGTGCACTGTCATGCTTATTCCTAGCGTTTACAAATGAAATTTAAAATAGATATACTTATTGTATTTTTTATTAAAATAATTCTTAGTGCGATTGTGCCAAAATTGCGCGTACTTGTCACGCCGCATTATTAGCTCGTTATAGCTAATTGATACTTAAAAGCTGGTTTATAGTTAAATATCGAGCCTTTACGCTAAAATATCATTTATGCATAGCACAACACAGCTTTTTAAACAGGTGACCGTTATCACTTCCGCTAGGCTGCACATGGGTTTTTATGATTTAAGTCATGGCGCACATCAATTTGGCGGCTTAGGATTGGCGCTAGATGCGCCCAATACCCAAGTCAAAGTTTCAAAAAGTGAAAATTTGCTTATAGATGCTAAAAGTAGTGAAAATACTGCTAAAATTATTGATAAGTTAGTAAAATCGTTTAACTTGCCAAAAAATTTCTCGGTAAGTGTGCTGCAAAATATTCCGCAGCATGCAGGATTGGGCTCAGGCACGCAAATGGCGTTGGCAATTGGTGCAGGCTTAAATCAATTGTTTAATTTAAAGTTAAGTATTGCCCAAATTGCAGTAGCAGCAGGCCGTGGCAGGCGCTCTGGCATTGGAATTGGCGCGTTTGAGCTGGGCGGGTTGCTAGTAGATAATGGCAAACAAAGCAATGCACAAACGAGCATTGCGTCACGAATGTCTTTTCCATCTGATTGGCGCGTATTGTTAATCAGCGATTCTGCACATGTTGGCGTACATGGCGCATTAGAATCAAGCGCGTTTGGGCAACTAAACCCCGCGCAAGATAATGTAAAAAATTTGGTATTTAAATACATGCTGCCTGCGCTGCAACGTGATGATTTATTGGCTTTTGGTGCTTATATGATAGATTTGCAAGCCTATAATGGTGAATATTTTGCGCCTATTCAGGGCGGTGTTTATGCCAGCCAAGATGTTGCAAAAGTGCTGACTTGGCTGCAAGAAAATGGTGCAGCTTGCGTGGGGCAAAGCTCTTGGGGACCAACTGGATTTGCCATTTTACGCAACCAACTTGCTAGTGACTTAAAAAACCAAGCCCAGCTTGCGTTTGCGGCTAAGCCAAATATTAGTTTTAGTATTGTGCGCGGTAAAAATTCCGGTGCAGAAATTATTTTGGCGTAACTTAAGTTAATGAGAAGGTTAAAGAAAAGTTAATGGAAAAAGTCTCGATATTACATCTTATCACCACTGCTAAAAACGCCAGTCCGTTTGACGTGAACATGGCCTATGACGCTGGTTTTGAGCAGATTATGCCGTATACCAATATTGAGCTGGCTGAGGTAGAAGCGCTGACGCAAGATGCCATGTTTTCGCGCAGCGCAAGTGGCGTAAAACGTGAGGCCATATTTTTTGGTGGGCGCGATATTAAGCTGGCGCTAGATATGCAAGGTGCTGCAAAAACCGCTATGTTTGCACCGTTTGAAATGTCTACCATGGCTGATCCATCTGGCGCATTTACCACCGCTGCTGCTATGTTGGCAAAAGTAGAAAAAGTGGTTAACACGTTAAGCAATCAAACAGTAATGATTTTTGGTGCAGGCGCAGTGGGCAGCACCGCAGCTTTAATAGCAGCCAAACAGGGTGCAAAGGTGCAGATGGCAGCGCATCGCAACGTGGCCAATATGCAAAGCTATTGCGATAAAATGTATCAACAATTTGGCGTGACTTTGCAGGCGGTAGATGCCAGCAACGATGCCGCCAAAAACGCTGCTTTATATAAAGCGGATGTTGCGTTGTGCGCGGGGCCAGCAGGCGTGCAAATTTTACAAAAAACGCATTTTGAAAGCTCGCTAATGCTAAAAGTACTGGCCGATGTAAACGCCGTCGCGCCGCTTGGCATAGATGGCATCAGCGTGATGGCGGATGGTGAACAATTAGGCAATGGCATGGTAGGTTTTGGCGCGCTGAGTATTGGCCAGCTAAAATATCAAACGCAGCATCACATGCTAAAAAGCTTGATTGACGCGGAAAAACCTGTGCATTTGGCGCATAACCATGCGTTTGAAACGGCACGCAGCTTGTTGCAGTAAATGTTGGCAAAACCGCGCATCATTATTGCGGCAATTAGCTGCCGCGCTTATGTGCAGGCCGCTGTGGATGCAGGCTTTGACGTGATTGCGATTGATGCCTTTTGCGATATTGATACGCAAAAATTGGCTTTGCAAACGCTTAAAGTAGCTGTGCACAATGGCCATTTTGAAGCAGAATCATTTAATACTGTGTTCGCCAAAATTGATTACACTGATGTGCTGGGAACGAGTATTGGTGCGGGCTTTGAGGCAGCGCCAGAGCTGCTTGAAACGTTAGCTTTAAAAGAAATTCCAGCCATTTTTAATACATCAAATGTCATAAAATCTGTCAAAAATCCAACTGTTTTTTTTGAATATTTAGATAGTATTGGCGCACCACATCCCGCCACGCAATTATCACGACCTAGCAATAGTTTAGCTTGGTTGCAAAAGCAAATCGGTGGCAGCGGCGGTGCGCATATTAAGCCTGCTTTGCCGCTTGATTTAGCAGAAAAATTACCTGTTTATTATCAACAACAATGTGCTGGCGAACCTCACGGCTGCTTGTTTTTGGCCGACGGCATCCATGCGCAAGTAATAGGGTTTCATCAGCAATGGTGCGCGCCTACGCCGAGTCAGCCATATCGCTTTGGCGGCGCTGTTAGCCATGCCCAGTTGCCAGATGCAGTCGCTATAGCTATTGATAACTATGTGCAAAAAATAACCCAGCATTTTGGTTTGCGCGGCATTAATAGTTTAGATTTTATGTTGCATGATAATGAAATAGCGCTGCTAGAAATTAACCCGCGATTATCTGCCAGTCTGCAATTATATTCGGCTAAAAAAGGTAATTTATTTGCGGCGCATGTGCAAGCTTGTTTGGGTCAGGCAGTTGATTGGCCAATTGTCGATAAAACATCGCGCGCCATGCAAGTGGTGTATGCCAACAAAACCGCGCAGGTGCCAGCCGAGATGGATTGGCCAGATTGGGTGTGCGATATTCCGCAGCCTTGCAGCGAAATTGCCGCAGGCGCGCCTATTTGCAGTGTGCTGGCGAGTGCGCGCACAGCAAAATTGGCACGCAAAAAGCTCATCCAACGCACAAATGAATTATGATAATAAAAATTATTTAAAAGTGTTAATTAAATGACTGCCCTGCAACCCAGTATCCATGCGCCTAGCGTTAACTTACTAAGCCAGCCGTTACTTGAAGCGTTAATAAACGACGCAAGCGCGCTAAAAATTAATATTTTGCAACATGAAACAGGCGCCACAATTATCGATGCAGGCATTCAAGCAGCTGGCAGCATTGAAGCGGGGCGCAGAATTGCAGAGATTTGCATGGGCGGTTTGGGGCGAGTGATGCTAAAGCAAAGCGCGGCCTTTGCGCAGCACCAAACCATTATCAGCGCCTATTCACAAAGCCCAGTATTGGCCTGCCTTGGCAGCCAGTACGCGGGTTGGAGCTTGGCTAGTGAAAATAAGCAAGACAAGTTTTTTTCGCTAGGTTCTGGCCCAGCAAGAGCCATTGCCCAGCGTGAAGCATTATTTAAAGAGCTAGCCTACAAAGATAATGCCGAAAAAACTGTTTTGGTGTTAGAAACCGACAAAATACCACCGACTGAAATTATCGAAAAAGTCGCGCGTGACACCAATATTAAACCTGATAACCTGACTTTTATTTTAACGCCAACAACAAGTCTTGCTGGCGCCACACAAGTAGTGGCGCGCTGTTTAGAGGTGGCGCTGCATAAATTGCACACACTACATTTTCCGCTAAACAAAGTTATTGAAGGCCTTGGCAGCGCGCCTTTACCGCCGATTTCCCCCAACTTTTTAACCGCAATGGGGCGCAGCAATGACGCCATTTTATTTGGCGGCTTTGTGCAATTAACAGTAAATTGCAGCGATACCGAGGCTGAAAAATTAGCGCATGAATTGCCAAGCAATACCTCAAAAGATTATGGCAAGCCGTTTGCGGAGATTTTTAAAGCTGTGAACATGGATTTTTATCAAATTGACCCACTGTTATTTTCGCCCGCCATGGTCAATATAAACAATATTGCAACAGGCAATCATTTTGTCGCCGGTATGATAAATGAAGATTTATTGAATGAGTCATTTGAAGCATAAATATGACACGCGCCCCTCACCCACGCTGTCGCGCACCCTCTCCCGCTAGCGGGAGAGGGTTGTTAAGCATGCGGCGGTTTAGCCCCCTCTACCGCCTGCGGGAGAGGGTTGGGGTGAGGGGCTGCGTTTGAATGTGCAAATAATTATTTTCACCGACGAACCCCAAACGCAAGGCGGCTGGCACGGCGCACAATTGCAAGAAGCTTTTGCGGCACGCGGCGTTGAGGCGATTTTTATATCGTTGCAAGATTGCATAATCAACTTATCGGCTGAAAACCCCAGCATCAATATTCCACAATTTAACCAGTTACCAAAAGCCGTATTTGTGCGCGGTATTGCTGGCGGCACTTTGCAGCAAATCACTACGCGTTTAAATATTTTGCACATACTTAAAATGCTCGGTGTGATTGTTTACAACGAAGGCAAAGCGATTGAGCGTACGGTAGATAAAGCTATGACCAGTTTTTTGCTGCAGCAAGATGGTATTGCAACGCCTAAAACTTGGGTATGTGAATCGCGCGCTTTTGCGCATCAAATTATGGCACACGAAATTATCGCAAAACAAGAACAGTTGGTGATTAAGCCGCTATTTGGATCGCAAGGGCAGGGCGTGAGGCTAGTGAATAAAGACAAGCTGCCACTACCGATGGATACTTTTGTAGATGGCGTATTTTATATGCAGCAGTTGATTGAAGCCAAACACGATTACCGCGTATTTATTGTTAATTATCATGTGGTTGCCGCTATGCAGCGCGCAGGTGAAACTTGGCTACATAACGTAGCACAAGGCGCAACATGTGAAAACATAATGGAAAAAAGTGCAGAAACAGATGTTTTAACCATTGCCCTGCAAGCCTCTCTGCTGCTTGATATCAGCTATTGTGGCGTGGATGTAATTCGCGATAAAAATGGAAAATTATTTGTATTGGAAGTCAATAGCATCCCCGCTTGGCGTGGTTTGCAAAGTGTAACGGAAACCAATATTGCACAAGTTTTGGTGGATGATTTTTTGAGCAAAATGGAATAACTTAAAAACCATGACTAACTTAAATTTAGCCAATGTCTTCAAAGCCGCTTGTATGGCGGAGCTGGAGGCATTAAAGCCAGGTAATGTACATATTTTTGCTGACGGCCACGGCATGACGGTGCAAGACTTTATTAAAAGCGCAGATGCGGTTAGCGAAGTGATTGCGCTGCCAAATTTAAGCTTAGGCGAGCGCATTTTGCACAGCGTGCAAGCTACGCAAAGCGCAGTACATATGAATACCAACTTAGGCATGATTTTATTGTGCGCACCCTTAATCCAAGCTAAATTATTAATAAATGGCACTGGCCTGCAAGCCAATATCCATGCGGTGCTTGGTAGCACGAGTATTGAAGATGCAGAAGCTTGTTTTGCGGCAATTCGTCTCGCTAACCCCGCAGGTTTGGGCAGCAGTAATACGCACGATGTACAAGCCCCCGCCGATTGCACTATACAAGTTGCCATGCAACAAGCCGCAGATTTTGACAGCATAGCGCGCCAATACTGCAATAACTTTGCCGATGTATTTGACGGTGTGGTGGTTTACCAAAAAGCGCTTAACCAATGGCAAAAACCTGCTTGGGCAGCCACCGCGCTACATTTGCATTACATGAGTAGCTTTTTAGATAGCCATATTGCGCGAAAACACAACGAAACCATTGCCAAATTGGTGCAAAACCAAGCAGCCGAACATGCGGCAGAATTTAGCCAAGCATTTAACCCAAAAAATTATCAAAGCCAATTATTAACGTTTGATGCGGCACTTAAAAAACAAGGCCTAAACCCTGGCTCTAGTGCCGATTTAACGGTAGCCAGCTTGTTTTTGCATGCAATTATTTAAGCTATATTTTAAAGTAAGGTTTTTAAGATATAATCTTCGGCTAGATTTTATATAAGACTTTCATTAGATTTTAAATAGCAACTTTAGGAGAAAACCATGGCAAATTTATTAGACCAACTTAAAAGCATGACCACAATCGTGGCCGATACAGGCGATGTAGAAGCGATTAAAAGCGTTAAACCAGTGGATGCGACTACCAACCCATCATTAGTATTAAAAGCCAGTACTTTACCGCAATACGCCCATTTGATTGAGGATGCAATTGCTTATGCCAAAGCCCAAGGCGGCAGCAAAGAAGCACAAATTGACAACGCGGCTGATAAATTAGCGGTATTAATTGGCGCAGAAATCACTAAAGTAGTGCCAGGCCGCATTTCAACTGAAGTGGATGCGCGCTTATCTTTTAACCTAGACGCAATGGTGGCCAAAGGCCGCAAATTAATTGCACTATATGCAGATTCTGGCATTGGCAAAGACCGCGTGTTAATTAAATTAGCATCAACCTGGGAAGGCATTAAAGCGGGCGAAATCTTAGAAAAAGAAGGCATTCAATGTAATTTAACATTGCTATTTGGTTTCGGCCAAGCGCGCGCTTGTGCTGAAGCTGGCGTTTTTCTAATCTCACCATTTGTAGGCCGTATTTTAGATTGGTATAAAGCCAAAACGGGCGAAACTTACACGCAAGAAACTGACCCAGGTGTGGTTTCAGTGCGCGCAATTTATGCATATTACAAAGCACACGGCTATAAAACAGTGGTGATGGGCGCTAGCTTCCGTAACGTGGGCGAGCTAATTGCGCTTGCAGGTTGCGATCGTTTAACCGTATCACCTAATTTGTTGCAAGATTTAGCCGCAACTGAAGGCACATTAACCCGCGTGTTAAATGACGGCGGTAAAACAGCAACGCCACCAGCTAAAATGACAGAAGCTGAATTCCGTTTTGAATTAAACCAAGATGCCATGGCAATTGAAAAATTGTCTGAAGGCATTCGTGGTTTTGTGGCAGATCAAAACAAACTTGAGGTGGCATTAGCTGCTAAGCTGTAATTTAAAAGACAGTTCAGCGAAGCTGTAATATAAAAGATAGTTCTGCTAAGTTATAAAAACCGCTGCAAACCTAGCAGATGTCATGTTTAGCCTTTATTGTTAAATGTTAAGCCGTAATGTTTGAGCTTTCAAAAAGTAATCAAATTGTAATAATTACGGTTTAACATTGACAACATCAAGCTTGGCACTTAATATACTGGGCTCAGCTTTAAAAACGCTATAAGCCAATAACAGCCTTGTTGCTGGCGCTGTTAGCGGATGATTTTAGTTGTTAGTTAGCAGTAAAATATTGTTACCATTCAATTGGTTGCAAATATAAATTAATTTAATACTTTAAGTTTTGCAAGTTTTAAATATTCATCTTAATAAAAATTTTTACATTGGAGATTCATCATGGCTCATACCCAAATGGCATTAGATTCATTAGATTTTGACGCAACCGTTGCATTAGCAACAGCAGTTGCACCACACGTAGATATCTTAGAAATCGGCACACCATGCATTAAACACAACGGCATTAAAATGCTTGAAACTTTACGTGCAAAATTTCCAAACAACAAAATTTTAGTTGATTTGAAAACAATGGATGCTGGTTTTTACGAAGCTGAGCCTTTCTACAAAGCGGGTGCAGATATCTGTACAGTTTTGGGTTGTGCTGATATTGGTACAATTAAAGGCATTATCGATGTTGCTAACAAATACGGCAAAAAAGCACAAGTTGACTTGATCAACGTTGCTGATAAAGAAGCACGTACACGCGAAGTGGCTAAATTAGGCGCGCACATCATT
>JANOYU010000018.1:0-30161 GCA_031429035.1 Methylophilaceae bacterium | reverse complement strand
GTGAATATCGACCGCGAAAAAATCGCGCGTTTGGGCGTGAATATGGAAGACATTCAAACCGCCGTGAGTATTGCCATGAACGGTGCGTATGCTGGGGCGGTGTATGATGGCGATAGGCGCTTTGATATTGTGGTGCGGCTAGATGAATCGCAGCGCTTGGATACCACCATGTTGGAACGTTTACCGATTAAACTTAACGTCAACAATACTGCCACTTACATGCGCCTGAATGAGCTTGCCAGCCTAGACGTAGCTCAAGGCGCAAACCAATTTAGCCGCGCCAATGGCAAGCGTAATGTGGTCGTCACGGCTAATGTGCGTGACCGCGACATCGGCAGTTTTGTAGCTGAAGCGCAAGCTGGCATCGCAGCCAATGTCAGCATTCCTGCGGGCAATTGGCTAGAATGGGGCGGTACGTTTAAGCAATTGAAATCTGCCGCAGACCGCTTAAAAATTGTCATTCCGCTGGCCCTACTGATTGTATTTATGCTGCTTTATGCCGCAATGAATGATGGTAAGTCTGGCAACTTTAAAGATGGCTTAATTGTGTTCAGTGGCATTCCATTTGCACTTACAGGTGGCGTTACTGCGCTGTGGTTGGCTGGTATTCCACTTTCCATCTCGGCAGGCGTCGGCTTTATTGCGCTGTCAGGTGTAGCAGTGCTCAATGGCTTAGTGATGATTACCTTCATCAACAATTTGCGCGCCGAAGGCAAAGCGTTAGACGATGCAGTACGTGTAGGCGCTCTAACAAGATTGCGCCCAATTTTAATGACCGCGCTAGTGGCCTCATTTGGTTTTATACCGATGGCGATTGCCACAGGCGTTGGCGCAGAGGTGCAGCGGCCACTAGCAACTGTAGTGATTGGCGGTGTGTTGTCATCTACTTTGCTGACATTATTGGTGCTGCCACTGCTTTACAAAATGGTGCATGGCAAGCAAGACAATGGTGTAAAGTTTGTGGCTTAAAACGATACGTGTAAAAAAACATGCCCTGTAAGCCGCATAGATATTGGCTTGCAGGGCATGCGTTTGAATGTGCCGTTTAAATATTGTTTAAACCAATTTTTAAACCGATTTTTAAACCAACAAACTATTCATTCTTTTCACAAAGCTAGCAGGGTCATTCAAGGTGCCACCTTCGGCCAACAAAGCTTGGTCAAATACCAAATGCGCTAAATCACTAAACTTGGCTTCATCAGCCTCATTTTCTAAACGCTGCACTAATTTATGCGCGGGGTTTAGCTCTAAAATCGGTTTACTGTCGGGCGCGTTTTGGCCTGCCGCTTTTAAAATTCGCGCCATGTTGCCAGATAAATCATGCTCGCCCGCCACTAAGCATGCTGGTGAATCAGTTAATCGGTGTGTCACGCGCACTTCTTTTACTGCATCACCCAGTGTGGCTTTTACGCGCTCAATTAAAGTTTTTGCTTCTTCTTCAATTTTCTTTTGAATTTCTTTTTCGGTATCAGTTTCTAGCGCGCCTAAATCCAAATCACCTTTGGCAATGCTTTGTAATTTTTTGCCATCAAATTCGGTCAAGCTACCTAGCAACCATTCATCCACTTTGTCGCTTAATAAAAGCACTTCAATGCCTTTTTTGCGGAAAATTTCTAAGTGCGGTGAATGTTGCGCGGCTGCAAAACTATCGGCAGTAATATAGTAAATGGCTGTTTGTTCAGGTTGCATCTTCTCAATATAGTCATTCAATGAGATGCTCTGCGAGGCAGTATCCATGCGGGTGCTGGCGAAGCGTAACAGGCTCGCTATCTTATCTTTATTGGCAAAATCTTCACCCGGGCCTTCTTTAAGCACACGACCAAATTCATCCCAAAACTTGGCATAATCCTCTGGTTTATCAGTTGCCATGTCTTCTAGCAAAGCCAATACTTTTTTCACCGAGCCATTTTTAATCGCATCCGCATCACGGCTATCTTGCAAAATTTCGCGCGAAACATTGAGCGGTAAATCGGCGCTATCAATCACGCCGCGCACAAAGCGCAAATATTGTGGCATTAGCTTTTCGGCGTCTTCCATAATAAATACGCGTTTTACATACAATTTGATGCCGTGGCGGCGCTCTCTGTCGTACAAATCAAATGGCGCTTTGCTTGGAATATAAAGCAAGGAAATATATTCTTGTTTGCCTTCAACACGGCTGTGACTGTAAGCCAGCGGCGCCCCGAAATCGTGTGATACATGTTTGTAAAATTCGTTATATTCTTCTGCAGTAATATCACTTTTACTACGTGCCCACAGAGCGGAGGCTTTATTTACAGTATCAAACTCATCTGTTTCAACCATTTCACCCGGTTTTTTAACGCCATCTGCGCCTTCTTCGCCCTCTTTCCATTCGCTTTTTAGCATCAAAATCGGCAGCGTAATATGGTCAGAATATTTGCGAATGATAGATTTTAATTGCCAATCGTTTAAAAATTCGTCTTCATCTTTGCGTAAATGCAGAGTAATTTCTGTGCCTCGACTAGCTTTAGTGGCAGCCTCAAGCGTGTAATCGCCCTCGCCTGCGCTTTGCCATTTCACCGCATCGGCGCTGCCAGCGCGTCGAGTCGTTAATGTCACTTTGTCGGCAATAATAAAGCTAGAATAAAAACCAACACCAAATTGGCCAATTAAATTAGCGTCTTTCGCCTCGTCGCCACTTAACGCGTTAAAAAATTCTTTGGTACCCGATTTTGCAATGGTGCCAATATTGGCAATCACCTCATCGCGGCTCATGCCAATGCCGTTGTCGCTAATTGTTACAGTACGCGCAGCTTTATCAAAACCCACAGTAATTTTTAGCTCACTGTCGTTTTCGTAGAGCGCACTATTGGCCAGCGCCTCAAAGCGTAATTTATCCGCCGCGTCACTAGCGTTAGAAATTAACTCGCGCAGCACGATTTCTTTATTGCTATACAACGAGTGAATCATCAATTGCATCAGCTGCTTTACTTCGGCTTGAAACTCCATTTTTTCTACTTTTTTCGCTGCCATGTAAATCCCTTAGTTGTTAAATTGAACTTAAGTTTATAAATTGGGTTTAAATGTGAGATTTCAAGTACAATTTATTGGTAACTACATGACAAAAATCAACATAAAAGAAATTGACTTAAGCACCTACAAAGTAATTGTGACGGATGCGTACGTGACAACGCATGAAGTGACGGTAAATTGGGGCTACGCCTTAAGTTTAACCGCCAGCAAAATATCGACTGAACAGTTAATCAACAATGCGTTTGAGTTCCTGCTGGCGCGCGAGTCTAATGCTAGTATTTTACGGAATTTTGAGTTAAGCCAAATTGGCCTTTACTTTCCAGAATTTGAAGAAACCATGCGTAATCAACTGACCTAGCGACATAAAATTGTCGTCAAACAACATTAATTGTCATAAAAATATGCAGCAAATATGCTATAAAAGCATATGCAAAACGATAATACTGTTTCATCAAACCAACCCTTAGAAACATTACTGGCCGCCGTTGATTTGGGCTCTAATAGTTTTAGGCTAGAAATTGGCAGCTACAAAAATGGCCAAATTCACCGTGTCGATTACCTAAAAGAAACCGTGCGCCAAGGCGGTGATTTAGACGCAGAGCGCAATTTAAAGCCAGAGGCGATAGAGCGCGGGCTTAAATGTTTAGCGCGCTTTGGTGAGGCGATTAAAAACTTTCCCAAACAAAATGTGCGTGCGGTGGCCACGCAAACACTGCGCGAAGCCAAAAACCGCGACGTGTTTTTAAAGCTAGCCAAAAAATCGCTGGGTTTTGATGTAGAGGTGATTTCTGGTGTAGAAGAAGCACGCCTAATTTACCAAGGCGTAAGCCGTTTATTGCCGCAATCGGATGAACGTCGCTTGGTGATTGATATTGGTGGCCGCTCGACGGAATTTATATTAGGCCAACATTTAACTGCCGAAACTACCGATTCTTTGCGTGTGGGCTCAGTCACTTGGTCGCTTAAATATTTTGCCGATGGCCAGCTGAGTGAAAAAAACTTTGAACGCGCCGAAATTGCCGCCGAATCGTTTTTAGATGCGGTGGCCGATACTTACCAACACCAATATTGGGATGTCGCTTATGGTGCATCGGGCACAGTTAGCGCCATTGCCGAGGTATTAGCAGGCGCAGGATTTGCCGATGATGTGGTGACACGTAAAGGTTTGGCGTGGTTACGCGCGCAGCTTATTAAGGCAAAAACGGTGGATAAACTAGAGTTAATTGGCTTGAAAGAAGAACGCAAAGCGGTAATTGCTGGTGGCTTAAGCGTGCTGACGGGCGTATTTGATTTGCTTAAAATTGACAGCCTCAATGTGGCCAAAGGCGCGCTGCGGCATGGCTTGCTGTATGACATGATGGCGCAAGATGATGATAGCGCCAAAGATTTGCGCAATGCCTCTATTAACAATTTAATTACGCGTTTTGCGGTAAACAAAACGCACGCCGCAAATGTTGCCAAAACTGCATTGTTTTTTTTGAATGGCTTACTATTTAATGTTAACGAAAATAATTATGACGTACGCCGACTAAGACAAAAGTTGGGCTGGGCAGCCCTATGCCACGAGGTGGGCAGCGCAATCTCACACAGCGAATCGCAAAAGCATGGTGCTTATATCGTCGATAATACCGAGCTAATGGGTTTTGCGCAAAGCGAGCTGCATCGTTTAAGTTTGTTAGTGCTGGGGCATTGCGGCAAACTAAAAAAACTAGAGGCAGATTTTAATGACGATAGTTTTATTTATCAGTTAATTTCACTTAGGCTAGCAGTTATTTTTTGTCACTCGCGCCATATGCCTGTACTAAAAAATATTCGTTTTGAAGCGGCTGGTAATACTTTTTTACTTAGCTTGCCTAGCGCATGGCAGCAGGCTTTTCCACAAACCTCATACCTGCTAGAAGAAGAAGTATTAGCCTGGCAAAAAACAAACTGGAGCCTGATAGTGTCTACATAAGATTAAATTTAGTGCATTGATTTTACTTATAAATATGACATTTTTATGACAGTTGACAGCCGAGCAAAACGGTATAAACTGTTTATACCGTTTACTAGGAGATTTAAGATGTCTGAAACTACTAAAGTAATTGCGCCTGTAAAATCAACAACAACAACTTTAAAACCTGCCACAAAACCAACCGCAAAGCCGAGGCCATCTATAGCACGCCCTAAAGCAATAGCAAAGCCTGCTGCAAAAAAACCAGTTATAGCAAGCGCTGCAGCCAAAGTAGTGGCAAAAACTGCAGCGCCAACTAAAGCAATAACAAAAGCTACACCTGCAAAAGCTACAGCCACAAAAGCAAACACAGCAAAAGCAAACCCAGCAAAAGTAAACCTAGTAAAAAAAATGGCTAAAAAAACTGATAAAAAACCCGTTAAAAAAACTAAACCAGAAAAAATTAAAATGGAACGCGATAGCTTTACTATGCCCAAAGATGAATACGCGCAGCTAACTCTGCTTAAAGCACGTTTATCTTCTATGGGTCAGCCTGCTAAAAAAAGTGAGTTGTTGCGCGCTGGCATTAAGTTACTGGCGGCGATGAGCGACAATACACTAAAAACCACATTGGCTAAAATACCGGTCATTAAAACTGGCAGGCCAAAAAAATAAAGTTAATATTAGGTTTATTATTCGAGTAATTTAGGCGATTGCACAGCGACGATGTTGTAACGCGTGTCCTTTGTGCCAGCTTCATTTTCACATAGGCGCAGCCACCATACTGCGCCTTTTTTGATGCTAATTTCTGGCGCATTAAACCCAGTTAAATGCGCCACCAATTGCCACAACCAAGGCTGATGGCCAACCAATAGTAGATTTTCTGTACTGACTTCTAAATTTGTAATCTGCTGCAGCACATGTTGCAAGTTAGCACTAGGTTTTAGCGCTTCAATTACGATGGCCTCAGTCTTTAATGCTTGCGCAGTTTGAAAAGCGCGCATAGCTGGGCTAGTGATAACTTGCAAGTCTTTAGGCAAACGTTGATTTAGCCAGCTTGCCATGCGTTTGGCTTGCTGCTTGCCTTTGGGGGTCAGCGTGCGCGCCAAATCTTGCTCTAAACCCTGCGCCAGCGCAGGATGCGCTTCGGCATGGCGCCAAATAATGATATTTTTGAAACTATTGTCTGGTTTATCTATTTTCATATTGTTTAATTAAGGTTTTTTGTGCACTTATGCCTATCTTTTTACCGTTTTTTTCTGATGCATAATCGCCATTTTGGCCTAGCAACCAAGCATCCTCGGTATCGTTTAAATAAGGTACAACGCATTCTTGCATAATGCGCGCTTGCATCGCAGTGTCGATAATTGGCCAAGCAATTTCTATGCGGCGTAGCATATTGCGGCTCATCCAATCGGCACTAGAAAGCCACATTTTTTTCGTTAGTGTGTCATTATTTTCAAGCTCAAAATAAAACACTCGTGAATGCTCTAAAAAACGCCCCACAATAGAACGCACGCGGATATTGCCTTGCAGGCCAGCAGCATTTAGCGGCAAAATACAGGCACCGCGTACAATTAAATCAATTTGCACACCCTTACGCGCCGCCTCAATCAGTGCACGCACTAACGTTTCATCTGTTAGCGAGTTCATCTTTGCAATAATTTTTGCACTGCCGCCTTGCAAACATACTCTGGAAGCCTCATGGATATTACGTAGCATGGCGCTTTGTAAATTAAACGGCGCCACCAATAGTTTGCGCATGCGTGGCAATGCACTTTGGCTGACCAAATGTCTAAAAATATATTCCACCTCGCGCGTTAAAACAGTGTCGCTGGTTAGCATGCAAATATCGGTATATAGCTTTGCGGTATTGGCGTTGTAATTGCCTGTGGATAAATGCGCATAACGCTTTATTCTATTGCCTTCTTGGCGCATCACCAGCAGCATTTTGGCATGTGTTTTTAGCCCTAACATGCCATAAACAATTTGCGCCCCAATGGCTTCTAACGACTCTGCCCAGTTAATATTAGTTTCTTCGTCAAATCTTGCTTTAATCTCAACCACCACCAACACCTCTTTGCCACGGCGCACCGCCTCTTGCAGCAGTGTTAGCATGCGCGTATCGCTGCCAGTGCGGTAAATGGTTTGGTGTATTGCCAGTACATTCGGGTCGTAGACGGCTTCTTCCAAAAATCCAATCACCGCATCAAAATTTTCATAAGGGCGATGTATCAGCACATCGTCTTGCTTAAGCTGTTCAAAATATGACTGTTTTGCAGGCAGTTGCTTAGGCCATTGCGGCTGAAAAGGGCTAAACATTAGCCCCTCGCCTTTTGCTAAACCAACTAACTGCATCAGTCGGCCTAAATTAACTGGGCCAGGCACGCGATAAAGTGACTGTGGCGGCAACCTAAACTGCTTTAATAAAAATAGCGATAATGCATCTGAACAAGATTGCGAAACCTCTAAACGCACTGCCTCACTATAAGGCCGCTGCGCCAGCTCATGACGCAATGCGCTGGGCAAGTCACTCATGTCGTCTTCATCTAGCGCCAAATCGGAATGCCTTGTCACCCTAAATTGCGAGTAGCTTAAAATTTCTCTACCCACAAAAAAACTAGCCAAGTGCGCGCTGATGCAACTCGTTAGCGTGACAAAGCGTTGCGCTGAGCCGTTTGGTAGTTGAATTAAGCGCGGCAAAGCGCGTGGCACACGAAGAATGCTCACAGTGGGCAAATCATCTTGGGGCGCCAGCTCTACAATAAAATGCAAGGCTTTGCTGGCAACTAGCGGAAACGGGTGAGCTAAATCTAAGGCGATTGGTAATAAAAGCGGCTTAACATGCTGCAAAAAATAGTTTGCTACCCATTTTTTTTGTTGCTCAGTACGTGTATTACCAGACAGAATTTCTACCCCCGCAGCTTTTAATGCAGGCATTAACTCATTGTTATATATATGATATTGCTGCTTGACCAAGGTGTGAGCCAACTGTGAAACAGCGACAAAAGTTTGCGCGTTTACAACGCCTTTTTTTACCGCATTACGCATGGCATCTAGCTGTGCATCCATGCGTACCTCAAAAAACTCATCTAAATTATTGGCCACAATACATAAATATTTTAGCCGCTCTAACAAAGGGTAATCATGCCTTTGCGCCAAAGACAATACGCGCTGATTAAAGCTGAGTATACTTAAATCTCTATCTAAAAATTGGTAACTGGCTGGTTTCATTTAGTAAAGATGATATGACACTTTTTAGGTTTAAATATGACAGTTGTGTGAAATTTATTCGCCTAATTGGTAAGCTTAAGCTTATTAACTGTAATGATCGATTATTAAGTAGACTTTCATCTCACTATTGCGTTTTAGGTATTATATTAACCAATATTTGCCACTAAAAAATGAGGATTAATCAATGACAGCTGCCAACATGAACAAGACAGCCATTGCCGTAAATCGTTTTGGATTAGGCGCAAAACCAAATGATAGCGCAATTGCAGAGCCTAAAAATTGGTTGCTAACGCAATTATCACACTATCAAGCGCTGCCTAGCGCTTGGGCTAACCAAGCGACAACTGCCAAGCTAATTTTTGATGCGAATCTACAAAAAAAACAAATGGCAAACGCTGATGACACTAGCAAAAAACAAGCAGCCCAGCAATTTAGAAAAGATGCACGAGATGAATATACTAGCGCCGTAAATAGGCGCAGCGAAAGTGCGCTAACCACCAATGCACCATTTGTAGAGCGCTTGGTACATTTTTGGGCGAATCATTTTGCCGTTTCGGTAGAAAAAGCAGCGATTGCAGATTTGGCTGGTGCTTTTGAGCTAGAAGCCATTCGGCCGCATGTGCTGGGTAATTTTAAAGACTTGTTATTAGCGGTAGAGCAGCACCCAGCTATGTTGCTGTATTTGGACCAAGCTAAATCAATTGGGCCTAACAGCCTAGCCGCCAGCAAAATGCAAAAGAAAAACCCTGAAAAATTACGCGGCTTAAATGAAAACTTAGCGCGCGAGATTTTAGAACTGCATACGTTGGGCGTAAAAAGTGGTTATACGCAATCCGACGTGACTGAATTTGCCCGCGCCATGACAGGCTGGAGCGTGGCCGGCGATGTTTACGAAAACAAAATGGCTAAAGTGCAAAAAAATAAGCGGCCTTTGCCTTTGATAGAACAAGCAAACGCACAAAATGGCTTTGAGTATCGTCCGCAGCTGCACGAGCCTGGTAGCCGCACTATTTTAGGCAAAAATTACAATCAAAACGGGCTGGCACAGGCGCAAGCGGTGCTTGCCGATTTGGCGCAGCACCAAGCCACCGCCACACATATTGCCACAAAATTAGCCCGCCATTTCGTGAGTGATAATCCACCTGCTAGTTTGGTAGAAAAGCTTAGCCAAGCTTACCTAAAAAATGGCAGAAATTTAAGTGTGCTGTATCGCGCGCTGATTGACGCAGAAGAAGCTTGGCAGCCCATAGCCGCTAAATTTAAAACGCCTTGGGAGTGGCTTGTATCGGGCTTGCGCGGCATGGGCAAACAAAACTTAGAAAATATGAATGTTACGCAAATACTCAATCAGCTAGGCCAGCCAGTGTGGAAACCAGGCTCGCCCGCAGGTTTTGATGACATTGCTGCCACCTGGGCAGCGCCAAATGCGTTGCTGCGTAGAGTTGAAATGGCGCAGCGTTTAGCCGCGACTTTGGGTGATAATTCTGTGGGCGACAAAATAGATGCCAGAAGTTTAGGCAAACAAATTTTACTGGGCAGCATTAGCACAGAAACACAAACTGCGATTGAGCGTGCCGAAAGCGCGACAACTGCTTTAGCTTTGTTGCTAATTAGCCCAGAATTTTTAAGGAGATAAAATGCAACCGCATCAATTAGCGCGACGCGATTTTTTACGCTTTGCAGCCAGCGCTGTTGGCCTTGCCTTAGCTGCGCCTTATTTGAGTTTTGCCGCTGCCAACACCGACAGACGATTTGTTTTTATCATCCAACGCGGTGCGGCGGATGGCTTAAGTACGGTGATTCCGTATGCTGATCCTGCATACGCCAAGCTGCGCGGTGCGCTGGCAATTGATGTGACACAAGCAACTAAATTAGATGGCATGTTTGCCTTGCATGCCTCGCTGGCAGAAACCGCCAAACTATTTAGCGCAGGCCAAGCCGCGTTTGTACATGCAGTAGCGCTGCCATACCGCGATCGATCACATTTTGACGCGCAAAATGTGCTGGAAACGGGCGGCACTAGCGCGTATCAACTGAAAGATGGTTGGCTAAACCGCTTATTAACACTATTGCCAACTTCACAAAACAGCGCCATTGCCATAGCGACCACCGTGCCCATGGCATTACGTGGCAGCGCAGAAGTAAGCTCGTACGCGCCATCTGCTTTGCCACAAGCGCCCGATGATTTACTGCTACGTGTTTCCAAACTATATGCCGAAGATGCACAACTAAATAGCTTGTGGCATAGTGCCATGCAGGCCAACAATCTGGCTGATGATGCCAGCAAACGCCAAGACCCAGCCGCGCTGGGCAAATTGGCCGCATCATTTTTGGTTGAGCCAACAGGACCACGCATCGCCATGATAGAAACGGGCGGTTGGGATACGCACAGTGGCCAGCAAAATCGTTTGGCGCAACAGTTGGGCAACTTAGATAAACTCATCGCCGCTTTAAGAACTGGCTTGGGTGCCACTTGGCAAAAAACCACTATTTTAGTGGCCACAGAATTTGGCCGCACTGCAGCAGCCAATGGCACTGGCGGTACCGATCACGGCACCGCTTCTGTCGCCATGATATTGGGTGGTGACGTAAAAGGTGGCCGCGTGATTGCCGATTGGCCAGGTTTAAGTGCGGCTAACTTATACGAGAACCGCGATTTAAAACCCACACTGGGTATGGATACTTTAATCGCATCGCTAGTGGCCGAAAGTTTTGGCCTAGAGGCCACACGTGTGGCCAGTGCGCTGTACCCAGAACATCGCGGCAAGCTAATCAGCGGGTTGATTAAAAGCTAAACACTGTTAATATTTTCTAACACTTTTTGCGCCTGCTTTTGTATCGCTGCCACTTCTTCTTGGCTAAAACGCTCGACATTTTTAGCCATTAACGCGGTGCGCGGGTTGCGTGCAAAAGTATCGTAATGCTTGATTAAAAAATGCCAATAAAGTGTCGTCGTCGGGCAAGCGTCGCTGCCAGTTTTCAGTTCTGGTTTATATTGGCAGCCTGCGCAATAGTTGCTCATGCGTTTAATGTAGGCGCCGCTAGCCACATAAGGCTTACTGGTAAAGCGCCCGCCGTTGGCATAAAGCGCCATGCCTGCAACGTTTGGCAGCTCCACCCATTCCACCGCATCCACATACACCGCTAAATACCAAGCGGCGACTTGTTTGGGGTTAATTTCTGCCAGCACGCCAAACATGCCAGTTATCATTAGGCGCTGAATATGGTGCGCGTAGCCATGTTGCATGGTGTCGTTTATGGTTTGTTTCATGCAATTCATCTGCGTGTCTGCAGACCAGTACCAACGCGGCAGCTGGCGTATATGATTGTAATGATTCGCCTCCGCCATTTGTGGCATATCTAGCCAATATACGCCACGAATAAACTCACGCCAACCTAAAATTTGCCGAATAAATCCTTCTACACTGGCTAGCGGTAAGTTATTTTTTTTGTATGCATCCAAAGCTGCTGCAATCACCTCGCGTGGATTAAGCAGCTTTAAATTAAGCGATGTTGATAGCAGCGAATGCCATAAATAGGGGCTTTTTGTTGTGTCATTTTCTTGCCACATCGCGTCTTGATGATCGCCAAAGCCAGCTAATTTATTTTCAACAAAAAAAGCTAAAAACTGCAACGCAGCCTCACGCGTAACTGGCCAAATAAAGTTGGCTAGGCTACCAGGATGGTTATGAAAGTGCTGCTCAACAGTATCAATAACAGCTTGGGTAAGCGCATCAATATTGACTAGTGGCGCTGCGGGCACATTTTGTGGCCCAGCCTTACCAAAGGTTTTGCGATTTTCGGCATCGTAATTCCATGCACCGCCTTCTGGTTCTTTTCCATTCATCAGCACATCATATTTTGCGCGCATTTTGCGATAAAAAAACTCCATGCGCAGCTCTTTTTTAGGCCCATTTTTACCATCGGTCACCCAATGTTTGAAATCGGCTCGGCTACACATAAAATGTGTGTCATCGCGAATGACCAATTGCACATTTTTTTGTTTGCACAAGACAATTAAATCTTGCTCTAACCGATATTCGCCCGGCTCACAAATAATGATTTTTTGCGGATTTAGTTCAGCAATATAGTGTGCCCAAGCATCTTTTAAAGTGGCAAAATCATGCTCGCCAAGTTTTAAATAACCGCCCCAAAATTTTAATTGACCAGTGGCGCATGGATACTGGCTTGCAAGGCAGGCATAAAAATGTCGCATGGCCGATAAAAATAAGACAATACGCGCCTTGTGGCTCCAAACCTGTGTAGATTCATGGCTGGCCTCCACCATCAAAATCGCGTCTTGCGCTGCATCAAAACCTTCTAATGCAGGGTTATCTAAATTGAGTTGGTCGCCAAGGATGAGGATTAAATTTCGTGTCATTTTTAGTTTTTTATTTAGCTAATTTTCGGCATTTATCCGAGCAATATTTTACTTCAGCCCAATTTTTAGCCCAACTTTTGCGCCAGGTCATTTCACGTCCACATTGCACACAAGGCTTGCTAGGCAGGTTAGATTTATTGCCTTTAAATGATGATTGATTTGTCACAGCTAAATGACTTAATTAAATACGCTAGGTTCACTTAACAACTAGATTTATTGCCAATTGCGCCAGCGCAAAACCCATAGGCGCAGTCACACAAACGCTGGAGCCATAACCTGCACAATTAAGGCCAGTAATAGCACGAGGGTTTTTAGCATCGCCAGCAGCCGCACTGGTATTGGCTTGCAGAGCATCGGTAATAATGTCAGTGTTTTTTTCTAACGCGCAGATAGTATTTTCAGCTTCATTTGGCATTAAAGTTGGCTCATCAGAATACACGCAAGTGATGCCAAATTTGGCCAATTTTTTTGTATTAGAAGCGCTAGGAAAATTGTAATCGCGGCGCAATTGGTTGCGCACTTTGGCCAGTAATTTGTCATTAGTTACCGCGCTTAAATCAGCAGTTTTAATGCGTGTTGGGTCTAGCCGACCACCCGCGCTGCCACTCATGATGATGGGCGTTTTAACGTCGATGCATACCGATGCTAATATGGTTTTTGCACGCGCATCATCCACGCAATCTAGCAGCGCATCATAATGAAAATCTAACATTTTGGAGGCATTTTGCAGCGTAACAAAATCTTCAATCAGCCGCACTTGGCAAGTTGGATTAATACTTAAAATACGCTCACGCATCGCCAATATTTTATCTTTACCAATATTGCTCTCAACCGCGTGAATTTGGCGATTAAAATTGGATTCGTTAATAATGTCTAAATCAACCAAAGTGATTGTGCCAACAGCATTTCTGGCTAAGGCTTCTGCTACCCAGCTGCCAACGCCACCTATGCCCACCACCACAATGTGTGCGGCTTGCAGCTTGACTAAGCCTGCATCGCCATAAAGCCGCGCAACGCCGCCGAATCTACGTTGCATATCAAGTTGATTAGAACTTATATCCATATTAATTACTTCCATCGCGTCATTCAGAGCGTAGCGAAGAATCCAGTTTTATTAAGTTAAGTGCTGGATTCTTCGCTGCGCTCTGAATGACGGCATATTTATGTTTCTAACACCACAAACGCAGCGGCTAAATTCTTCTCATCACTAATGCTAATGTGCGTTTGTGTGATGTTTTTTGCGCTTAAAAAATCTTGTAACTCAGTCGCCAAAACCAGCATTGGTTTGCCTAAATCATCGTGCCCAACGGCAATGTTTTGAAACGTGCACGGTGCGCGCAAACCTGTGCCCAGCGCTTTGCTAAATGCCTCTTTTGCGGCAAAGCGTTTGGCTAAAAAACGGGCTTTTATGGCTGAGTTTAAGTAACTTTCTAATTCGCCTTCTGCCAAAATACGTTTGGCAAAATCATCACCAAATTGGGCAATGCTTGCTTCAATACGTGCCACTTCTACAATATCTGTACCTATACCGAAAATCATAAATAATTAATTAAAACAGTCATTTAGGTGCAGATTCTTTCATCAATAATTTCATCTCTTTCACCGCGTTATCCCAGCCCACAAACAGCGCATGCGCCACGATGGCGTGGCCAATATTGAGCTCTTCTAGCCCAGCAATCTCGGCAATTTCATGCACGTTATGATAATGCAAACCATGGCCTGCGTTAACGACTAAGCCCAGTGTAACCGCGTGCGCGATTGCTAGTTTAACGCGCTTCAGTTCGCGCGCTTTATCACTTTCAGTTTCTGCATCCGCAAATGCGCCGGTATGAATCTCTACCACAGGCGCGCCAGCTTTTTTAGATGCATCAATTTGCGCAACATCTGGCCCAATAAATAGTGACACGCGAATACCATGGCTGGCCAATTTGTCGCAAGCAGCTTTTACCTTGTCAAAATGTGCAATCACGTCCAAGCCACCTTCAGTAGTGCGCTCCTCGCGCCGCTCTGGCACTAGGCACACATCTTGCGGCGCAACTTTAATAGCAATCGCAATCATTTCGTCGGTCACCGCGCACTCTAAATTCATCTTGGTTTGCAGCAATGGGCGTAGCGCAAAAATATCGGCATCTTGCATGTGCCGCCTGTCTTCACGCAAATGCAGCGTAATGCTATCTGCGCCAGATTGCTCTGCCCGCAGCGCGGCTTGCACCACGCTGGGGTATTTTGTGCCACGCGCTTGACGGATGGTGGCTACGTGGTCGATGTTTACTCCAAGCTTAATCATTTATAAACCTTGTAAATCTATTAGTAACTGTCGTGTGTGTAATGGTTTATCACCCAAATAATGCGCCAACAAATAACGCATCAGTTGTTTGCTTTGGTTTTGCGTCGTCACATCTGCATAATCGTCACGCGCCATATCCAGCATGGTTTTACCGCTTAATTTTACGCCATTTTCCCGCATGCCAATATTATTTCCATTAAGGTCGCAAGCGCCACATTCTGCCTCGTAACGGTAGGTTTTATCTGCGTCAATCGGTGCATCATTTTCATCAATCTGTAACGGCACTGCATAGCCCATTTCTTGTAGCAATTTCAGCTCAAAACGTCTTAAAGTAGTCGCTAAATCTGCGCCGTTTGCTAAGGTTTGCAATGCGGCCGCGTAATAAGCAAATAGGCTTTCGTGTGCGTCTTCGCGCGGCAACAGCCTTAATAGCAGCTCGTTCATATAAAAGCCACACATTAATGCTTCGCCTTTCAACAGGGTAAGGCCTGCGCTCCAATCTAAACTGTGCAGCGTTTTCAGTTCATTTTTGCCAGACCATGCGCCATCTAACATTTGAAACGATTGCAACATACCACGCATGGCAGAATGCGGCCTGCGCGCGCCCTTCGCTACTGCGGCAATACGGCCAAATTGCTGACTAAATAACTCAACCACTAAGCTGGTTTCTTTAAACGGGTAGGTGTGCAGCACATACACTGGCTGGTTGCTTTGCTTATGGGCATCAAGCTTTATCGCAGAAACTGCCAATTAAAACCCCAATTCGCCTAAGGCAACAATGGCAGGGTCAATGGTTTTTTCAATCAAAATTGGACCTAACATTTGGCCATCACGAAAGCGTAAAAATGCGTAACTAGTACTTAATTTTTTGTTGCTAGGCGTAAATTTACCAAAACCAAAGCGCGCATTGCGCAATACTTGCCAGCCGCCAGGTAACTCTTGCAGCTCGGGCCGTTGTAGCCATTGTTGCAGCTCTGCGGTGGGCATGCTTTGCAGCACACCATCATCACTTTTCCCCGTGCCATCACCCAGACTTACCCAAAACAGCGTCTCAACGGCATCATCGGTTGCCACCACATGTTTTAGTTGGCTTAGCCGCCAATCGTCATTTTCATAACGTAAATTAAACACGCTATTTACACTGCCATCGGCACGGTTGCGCGCAATATAAAATCCACACTCATCTAGTGTTATTGGTGCACCTAAATTAAGAAATTCCATTTAAGATATTCCATATCAATTTAGTTTATTTTTTAGATTTCTTTATTTCATCGGCCTGCAAGCCAATACCAGAGCGGCTCGCAGAGGCATTGTTTTTTCCCGTGTAATGATTCCGCTAAAAGATTTAATTAAAAACAGCCATTTTAATAGCCTAAACTTTTCAGCGCCCTTTCGTCATCGGCCCAGCCACCTTTTACTTTTACCCAGGTTTCTAAGTACACTTTACTACCAAACAATTTTTCCATATCTTGGCGTGCTTCGGTAGAAATCTGCTTCATTTTCTCACCATTTTTGCCAATTAGCATGGGTTTTTGACTGTCTTTATCGACAATAATTGCGGCAAAAATGCGCTTTAAATTTTTAACCGTCTCAAATTTTTCAATCTCTACCGTGACTGAATACGGTACTTCATCGCCAAGCAAGCGGAATATTTTTTCGCGAATTAGCTCGGCCGCTAAAAAGCGTTCAGTTTTATCAGTCAGTTCATCCTCGCCGTACATGGCGGGCTGCTCGGGCAAGTGTTTACGGGTTTCAGATAATAATTCATCTAGATGCAGGCTTTTTTTGGCGCTAACCGGAATAATGCCAGCGAACGGATGCAGCAAATCAAAATCTTGAATGAGTGGCAACAAATTATTTTTGTCGCCCATTAAATCGGCCTTATTCACCACCAACAATACCGGTTTATCTTTTGGCAGCAATTCCAACACTTTTTTATCCGCATCGCCCAGCTTCATAGGCTCAATCACAAACAGCACCACGTCGACTTCTGTCAGTACTGTAGTCACCGTTTTATTCAGTGTTTTATTGAGCGCGTTCAAATGTTTTTGCTGAAAACCTGGTGTATCGACAAATACAAATTGCGTATCTGCAGTGGTGTGAATGCCTAGCAAACGGTGGCGTGTGGTTTGTGCTTTGCGTGAAGTAATGGCTAATTTCATGCCCAAAATATGGTTTAGAAGCGTCGATTTGCCGACATTGGGGCGACCAACAATGGCCACAGTTCCACATCTAAAAGTCTCGCTTGTAAAAGTTTGTTGTGTTGTCATTTTTTTACCTGATCTTTTAAAATTTTTTCTAGCGCCAATTGCGCGGCTTGTTGCTCGGCAATTCGGCGGCTACTGCCTTCGCCCACGCTGCTAATATTCAGTTGTTTGATCGTGCACTGTATTTTAAAAGTTTGCGCATGCGCTTCGCCTTCTATCGCTAGCACATTATAATCGGGTAAGTCTATTTTTTTGCCTTGTAGGTATTCTTGCAATTGTGATTTTGCATCTTTATCAATCACTTTTGGGTCAATATTATTTAGCTTTTCAGCATAAAGTTTTAACACCACAGCTTCAGTATCTATAAAACCACCGTCGCTGTAGACCGCACCAATAACGGCTTCTAGCGCATCTGCTAAAATAGACGGCCTGCGCCATCCTGCGCTTTTAAGCTCGCCCTCGCCTAGTTTTAGTTCATCGCCTAAGTTTAAGCCAAAAGCAATTTCGGCCAAGCTAGATTCTTTAACTAACTGCGCGCGTAGGCGACTTAAATCACCTTCTGGTAACTTAGGGAAGCGCAAAAATAATTGATGCGCGATGATGAAATTAAGCACGCTATCGCCTAAAAACTCTAGGCGCTCGTTATTAATGCCAGAAAAACTGCGGTGGGTGAGCGCTTGTGTAAGCAGCGTTGGCGTTTTAAAATGATAGCCTAAGCCATTGTTAATGAGGCTATCAAGAGACATGATGCAAGTTATTTAGCAGATGTCGCACTGAAATCTAACAAGATGCTGGCATTGGCGACAATTGGCACCACCACTTGATATTCTGTTGAGATTACGCCGCCACTCACTACTAAATCTTGTGGTTTAATTACCGTAATATTATCAATAGAAGCAGATTTTCCGAAAGCTTCCATCACTGCTTTTTTGTTACTAATATCAGCCGAATTAGCGGCTTTTTTAATAGCGTTTTTTACGTTCATAAATTCTAAATAAGCGGGCACTACTTTCATTCCAACAATAGCAAAACAGATAATAGCCGCAACCACCAAAACTAAACCAATAAACGTCATGCCAGCTTGGTTTTTAAGTGCATGATTTTTAATTATATTTTTCATAAAAGCTCCTTATTATTTACCATCTTATTTAATTGAATTACCAACGCGGTCAAAATCATCAAAATTCATCCAAATAAAAAATGCTTTACCGACTAGATTATGTTCTGGCACAAAGCCCCACACACGGCTGTCAGCGCTGTTGTCACGGTTATCACCCATGGCAAAATAGCTGTTTTCTGGCACGGTAATGGTTTCACCAGCTTGTAGTTTAGCACCTGGCATGTCAGCGTTGTATTGATTAGGAATATCATGCACCAAAATATCGTGCGCAACATCGCCCAACTGCTCTTTAGATTTGCGCGCACTAATAATATTTGCACCTTGCATTTCGTATTCGTAGTTATCCTCAAATGTTACATCTAGTGTTTTACCGTTAATAATCAGATGTTTATCTTGATATTTAATTTTATCGCCTGGCAGGCCAACCACCCGTTTAATGTAATCAATGGTTGGGTCTGGCGGGTAATGAAACACAAACACATCGCCACGTTTTGGTTGGTTCATCTCAAAAAATGTATTATTTAAAATGGGTACACGCAAGCCATAAGTAAATTTATTCACTAAAATATAGTCACCTGCTAACAAGGTTGGCATCATCGAGCCAGAGGGAATTTTAAAAGGCTCTACCAGAAAAGAACGCAAAGTAAATACCAGCAAAATCACTGGGAAGAAACTTTTGGCGTATTCCACATACCAGGGATCGTCGACGCCAACCAAGCGATTTTTGCGCAATACAACAATATCTAGCAGCCAAATAAAGCCTGTAATTGCCAGTATCACCACCATAAATAATGCAAAATACATATCTATTTAACCTTAACCTGTTTTAAAACTACTTATCTTCAACTCGTAAAATAGCTAAAAACGCCTCTTGCGGAATCTCTACATTGCCCACTTGTTTCATGCGTTTTTTACCTTCTTTTTGCTTGTCTAGCAATTTGCGTTTACGTGATACATCACCGCCGTAACATTTAGCAATGACATTTTTGCGCATGGCTTTTACTGTTTCGCGCGCAATGATGGTGGCGCCAATACTGGCTTGTATCGCCACATCAAACATTTGGCGCGGAATCAGCTCGCGCA
This sequence comes from Methylophilaceae bacterium, assembly GCA_031429035.1. GTDB lineage: Bacteria > Pseudomonadota > Gammaproteobacteria > Burkholderiales > Methylophilaceae > Methylotenera_A. The sequence goes on along the minus strand of JANOYU010000018.1, from coordinate 10,922 downwards.
TTTTTTCTGCCACTTGCCCACCACGGTAACGGCTATTGGCGCGATGCACAATCAAACTCAGTGCGTCGACGCGTTCACCATTCACCATAATATCAAGCTTTACTAAATCTGCAGCGCGAAACTCTAAAAACTCATAATCCATACTGGCATAGCCGCGCGATACCGATTTTAACTTATCAAAAAAGTCTAAAACCACTTCATTTAAAGGCATTTCGTAGCTGAGCATTACCTGCCTGCCTAAATATTGCATATTTTTTTGTATGCCGCGTTTACCGTTACATAAAGTCATCACTGGCCCAACATAATCTTGTGGCATCAGCAAATGTACATTAATCACGGGCTCACGAATTTCTTCAATGCGCGACGTATCTGGCAAGCGTGATGGGTTTTCAATTTGCTGTACCGTGCCATCTTTCAACAACAGTTCGTACACCACGGTGGGCGCGGTGGTGATCAAATCCATGTCGTATTCGCGCTCTAGCCGTTCTTGCACAATCTCCATGTGCAGTAAGCCTAGAAATCCACATCTAAAACCAAAGCCTAGCGCAGTAGAATTTTCTGGCTCAAACAACAAGCTAGAATCGTTTAGGCTAAGCTTTTCCAATGCTGTTCTTAGCGCTTCAAATTGATTCGATTCTACTGGGTACAGCCCAGCAAATACTTGCGGCTTTACCTCTTTAAAGCCAGCTAGCGGCTCTTTGGCAGGCTTATCGGTATGTGTCACCGTATCGCCCACTTTGGCATCTTCAAGCGATTTAATGCCGGCAATAATAAAGCCAACTTCGCCTGCAGAAAGCGACGTTTTTTGTAGCGATTTTGGCGTAAATACGCCCACTTGCTCACATAAATGCTGCGCACCTGTCGCCATTAAGCGAATTTTTTCTTTGGGTTTTAGCACGCCATCAATCACGCGCACCAGCATCACCACACCAACGTAATTATCAAACCAAGCATCTACCACCAATGCCTTGAGAGGCCCGTCGATATTGCCTTGTGGCGCAGGTACTTTTTTAATCACCGCCTCTAAAACATCGCGCACACCCAAGCCAGACTTGGCAGAACACAACACGGCATCACTTGCATCTACGCCGATGACATCTTCAATCTCTTGCTTCACGCGATCAGGGTCGGCACTAGGTAAATCAATTTTATTCAACACAGCGGTGACTTCTACGCCTAAATCTAGCGCAGTATAGCAATTGGCCACGCTTTGCGCCTCAACACCTTGGCTGGCATCTACCACCAGCAGCGCGCCTTCGCAAGCAGATAAGCTGCGCGAAACTTCATAGCTAAAATCCACATGGCCAGGCGTATCGATTAAATTTAAGTTATAAATTTGGCCATCATCGGCTTTATATTGCAGCGCGGCGGTTTGCGCCTTAATGGTAATGCCACGCTCGCGTTCAATATCCATAGAATCAAGCACTTGCGCTTCCATTTCACGATCTTCCAGCCCGCCACATAAATGAATAATGCGGTCAGCCAGCGTCGATTTGCCGTGGTCAATGTGCGCTATGATGGAAAAGTTACGGATATTTTTCATGTATTCAATTTTTAGATTTTACAAACAAATAAAGCGCAATAAGCGCTTTTTGCAATGCTTACATTTTACTACAAATGCTTGATTAAGTTGCAAATAGTTGCATGATGTATATTGCAAAACATTACATACTGCTTACCTATTTTTCTAATCATTGTTAAGCCTTAGCGTTTCACGTAAAATCTATTCAAATACCTATGTCCATACACATCACATGAATCAGCCTGAATTAAAAATATCGCAAATATGGGATGTGATTGTCATTGGTACTGGAATGGGTGGCGCGACAGCTGGCTATGCGCTGGCACAAAAAGGCTTGAGCGTACTTTTTTTAGAAAAAGGTGGTGAAGTAGCTGCTAGCCAAGACACAGCCGCGGCAACATTGCCTGAAGCCCGCATCAAACAAGGCTGGTGGCCACAACCGCTAAGCCAAGCTAAAAGCGATGGTAAGTATAACCAAATTTATGCCAGTATTGGTTGCGGTTTGGGTGGCTCATCGATGCATTATGCGGCAGCGCTTGAGCGCATGCCAGCGTCTGATTTTGAATCTTTGCAAACGGCTAATCAACTGGTGCCAGCATGGCCTGTTACTTATGATGCATTTTTGCCCTATTACATTGCTGCTGAAAACTTATACGGGCTCAATAGTAATCGGGATGATAAAGAAAATACACGCCTAAGCGAGTGGGATAAAGCGTTTTTGGATACTTTGCGCAGCAAAGGCTTAAAGCCTGAAAGATTAAACGTAGCGATAAAGTATGACAAAGATTGCACTGAGTGCATAGGCAAAGTATGCCATAGAAACTGTAAAGCCGATGCGCGGGTAGCTTGCTTAAATAAGGCTTTACTGAATGCACGTTGTTTCTTATTAGATAATTGCGATGTGACCTCGATTGAAGCAGACCTGCAACAAGTGCAGCATGTAAACGCTATTCACAGTGGCAATGCGCTTAAATTGCGTGCCAAGCAGTATATTCTAGCTGCTGGCGCCGTGCACTCACCGCAGCTTCTACTTAAATCTGCAAACGTTTTTTGGCCAAACGGCTTGGCCAATAGCTCAGACCAAGTTGGACGCAATTTAATGTTTCATGGCTCTGAAATTTATGCGATTTGGGCGCCAAAACGTTTAAGTAGGCTAGCCATACAAAAAAAATCACTTTCTATTCGCGATTTTTATGTACATGCTGGCCAACGCTTGGGTTATATACAAAGCATGGGCTTAGATGCGGGCAGAGGCAATATCGCAGTTTTCATTAAACAAAGTTTGCGTAAATATGGCATACGCAACGAGCGCTTGTTAGCGTTAATTGCAAAAGTGCCCTCACACGTCGCAGCCTGGGTGTTGGGTGATGCCAGTATTTTCGCTGCCCTGATTGAAGATGATGCCGATCCTAATAATCGAATACAATTAAATGCAAACGAGCCAAATGGCGCCAGTTTTAGCTATACCATCACTGCAGATTTGCGCGAACGTGCCGATGCGTTGTATCAAGTATTTTCTAAACATGTTGGAAAATGGCGTGTATTAAAAATTTCACCCACACTAGAAATCAATTCGGGGCATCCGTCAGGTACATGTCGATTTGGCAGTAATCCAACTAGCAGTGTGCTCAATGCCGATTGTTGCAGCCACGATGTAGATAATTTATACGTAGTAGATTCGTCTTTTATGCCGCGCAGTGGGGCTGTAAATCCCAGCTTAACCATTGCAGCAAATGCATTAAGAGTAGCTGACAAAATAGCCGCGCGCTTTGGCAACACAAAATAAAAAGCCCGCAAACAGCGGGCCTTTTATTTTTTAAGATTTACCTGCTTATTTTACTTGTTTACTTTAATTGGCACATACAGCGTATTTTCACCGCGTAGTATTAGCACTGCCACTGTTTTACCCGTCGCAATGGCATTAATTTGTTTGTTAAATGCTTCTACACTTTGGCTTTCGGCATTGTTTAACCCTAAAACAACATCACCACGGCGTATGCCCGCCTGCGCCGCCGCACCCACACTTTCAACCACCAGCAAACCGTTTTTACCATTCAATTTTTTCTTTTGCTGCGGTGTTAATTCTTTAAGTGTTAAGCCAATTTTATTAACCTCAGCTTTTGGTGGCGCTTTTGGCGCTTGCGCGGCTTCAGTAGGGTCTGTTGGCATTTCACCCACGCCTACATTTAAGTTTTTAACAGCCCCTTTGCGCAGCACTTCTACGGGGGCAATTTTGCCAGGTTTGGTGGCGGCTACGGCTCGAGGTAAATCGCTAGAGGCTGCGATTACTTTGCCATCAAACTTGGTAATCACATCGCCTGCTAGCAAGCCACCTTTTTCGGCTGGACTGTTTTTTTCTACACCGGCGATAAGCGCGCCATTGGTATTTTTCATGCCGAAAGATTCAGCCAATTCTTTAGTTAGCTCTTGAATCGCCACCCCCAACCAGCCGCGAGTAATTTTACCAGAGGCTTTTAATTGGTTAGAAATATCAATTGCTACATCAATAGGAATGCTAAACGACAAACCCACCGAACCGCCGCTACGGCTGTAAATTTGTGAGTTAACGCCTACCACCTCACCCGCCAAGTTGTACAACGGGCCGCCAGAGTTACCCGGGTTAATGGCTACATCGGTTTGAATAAATGGCACAAAGTTTTCTTGCGGCAACGCACGACCTTTGGCCGATACAATGCCTTGTGTCATGGTATTTTCTAAACCAAACGGTGAGCCGATAGCCGCCACCCACTGCCCCACTTTAAGTGCGTTAGGGTCGCCAATGACCGCTTTAGGCAAATTAGTTGCCTCAATTTTAAGCAAAGCCACATCGGTGCGTTTATCTGCGCCAATAATTTTAGCTTTAAATTCACGTTTATCAGATAATTTAACCAACACTTCATCCGCCTCACTCACCACATGCGCATTGGTTAAAATGTAGCCATCTGCACTAATAATAAAGCCTGATCCTAGTGATTGTGTTTTATATTCTTGCCCGCCCTGGCCGCCTTGACCGGGCATGCCTGGCACACCCGGAATACCGAAACGTTTAAAAAATTCTTGTAATTGCTCATCTTGCTCCATGCCAGAAATACCAAATGGCACGCCGCCAGCTTGTGCAACTTGCGTGACGCTAATATTGACCACTTCTGCGCCATGTTTTTCGGCCAGCTCAGTAAAATCTGGCAAACTTGTTGCAGCTTGGCTATTTGTAAAAGCCAGTAATAAAGTGGTGGCTGCAATCCATTGTTTAAAATTTAACATCTAGAAATTTTCCTTAAAATAATTTAAACAGCTTAATTCACATACACAACTGCATCATCTGTTGCTAATCTTAAAATCTCTGGTTGCTGCAATTTAAAATAACTTGTCGACATGGTGTGGCCTTTAACCCATAACAGCCCAACTACTAAGCCAGTAGCCGCACCCAGCATAGCTGCTAGCTCGGTGCTAAACAGCTGCTTAGCTAATATGGCACCAACTAACATGGTTGCAAGGGGCAATATATAAAGCAACAAAGCACTTTTTAGCAGGGCTTGCTCGTTAATACCCACTATAACGCTGTCGCCCACCTTCGCGTTGATACGATTTTGCGCCTTAAACGCGCTAGATTGATGCGCAAACAATTTACCCCATATAGAGTTGCCGCAGCCGCGCGTTTGGCCGCATAAGCCGCAAGCGGTTTTGCGTTCAATTTCTAAAGTGGCCATATTGGGGCTCGCAATGTGGTCGAGCGAGAGAATGACGGCGCGTTCTTCTATCATGGCTTAAATATGGTGAGTTTGTATGGTGTTAAAGCGTAAATATTACAGGGTTATAGCTATTTTGATGCAGTTTGTTTTTTAAAACTAACGGCTTTGGCAATTTGCATGACGGTCGATGCTGGCACTTCGCCCACCACGGTAATTTGATAGCCATTTAATACGTGTGCACAAATGTTGGTAGAACCAATATTCATGTGGCCTGTTTTGGGGCGCACGCCCTTTACAACAGGCTCAATAAATAGCGAAACCGAACCAATACCATCCGAAAATATCATTTGATCAACTGGTGCGGTTTTGCCAGGCACGGCCAGCGCGCGATGATCAACCTTGACATAGCCCGCAGGCAATTCAGCCACAATCCAATCGCTATCTACATGATTAACAGCAGTTTTATCTTCCATCACATAGCTTTTTGTCATGTCTATTTTTGGCTGAAACCAGTTAACATCTTGCGAGCTAAGCATACTCAGTTGGCTAAATGCAATCTGCTCTAACATCTGATTTTTGTTATCTACCAAGGTCATTTTTAACATTAAACCGTATTCAGTATCTGCCCAAATTTTATAGCCATAACGAAACGCATCATTTGGCATTAAGTCTATAATTTGTGCTTCGCGGCCTGCAATATATTCTTTTGCACCTAATTGTGCATTGTAACTAAACTTAATAGCACGCAAATCAGTAGGCAACATGGCGGGAAACAGATTTTGACCACGGCGTTTTTCAATCATCATTTTTTGATTTTTTTGCTGCATGATGACAATATTTTTGCCTTGGCTATATACCTCTCGCGGCTGGGCAGATTGAGCACTGGCGGCTTGCGCGCTGATATCTAATACCACATTGCGCATCATTTCTTGGCCCGCATTGTTCATGTGGGTCACTTGTACCGAGCTGGTTTGCTTGCCATTTGCATACACAAACACACCTTGGTAGTTTAGCTCGCGCGCCGCATAAGCACTTTTTTGTAGCGCTAGCCAAGCATCATCTGCCGCTTGACAATTAACGCTCAACAAAGTTAAAAATAAGGCGCTAACTAACAGCTTCATTATTTTTGCTGCTCAGAAAAACTAGCATTTTGAATATAAAAAGCCGCACCATTTGGAGCAGCTGCTTGATGTGCTTGCAAATATTCCATAGGCACACTTTGCGCAATTTCTACTGGCGCCAGCTCTTCCGTTTGGTTTAGTTGCAACACCATCACGCCCACAAACATGACAGCTGCCACTGACGCGGCAATTGACCATAATTTGTTATTTGAATATGCCCTGTAAGCCGCACCAGTGCTAGCTCTATCGCCAGCTCCTTCAATAGTGTTTATATTGGTATTAGGTGCAAATACAATCGGTTCACTTTCTAATGCGCTCATCACACGCGCACCAAAATCGTAACTGGTGTACATTTCATTGTGGCTCAGTTCACCACGAATGGCATCGCCAATTAAATGATAATGTGACCAAGCGTTTTTAAGCTCGCCGCCCGATTTTGCTGCTTTAATTACATGCTCGGCGCTTGCTATGTCTAGCTCGCCATCAATAAGTGCTGATAATTGATCTTTCATACTTAACCTCTAAAACTAAAATTTAAAACTAATTAAAAAAATAAAAAGTGTAATTAAAATCTACCAGCGTTTGCCTTCTTTGGCATCTACTAGCGGTTTCAATTTTTCCGATATAGTCTCGCGCGCTCTAAAAATGCGTGAGCGCACGGTGCCAATCGGGCAATGCATTAATGTGGCAATCTCTTCGTAACTTAATCCCTCAATCTCACGCAAGGTAATTGCAGTACGCAATTCCTCTGGCAACGCAGCCACCGTATCGTTTACGGTTTGCGCAATTTGCTTAGTCATCATGGCGGTTTCTGGCGTATCGGTGGTGCGCATTTCATAACCGCCATCAAAATTTTCTACGTCTTCAATCTCTATTTCTTGCATCACTTGCGGCCTGCGCCCCATCGATACCAAATAGTTTTTTGCCGTATTAATACCAATACGATAAAGCCATGTATAAAACGCGCTGTCGCCTCTAAAATTAGGCAATGCGCGGTAGGCTTTAATAAACGATTCTTGCACCACATCTTCCACCTCGGCTTGGTCGCGTATCATGCGCCCAAGCAGGCGCCCCAGCTTACGGTGATATTTTTCTACCAGCAAGCCGAAGGCTTTTTTATCACCCTGCTGCGCGCGCACCACCAAAATTTGGTCTAGTTCGCGGTTGCCAGCGTTGGGGCTAACAGGCACAGCCTGTAAGCTAGATGGTTCGATTGGCTTATCCGCCATTGAGGTGCCGCTCCCTTTAACAGATTCAGAATAATCTGTTTTTGTAATACCCGCATTATAGCCTTGTTGCGCGGGCTGCACAAAACCCGTGCGGGATAATTCCTCAATTTTGCTTGTCATTAACATTTCTTTCCTCCAACCGTTACCAATTAGTTGTAACATTTATTATGGATAGGATTAAATAACACCTAGCTAATCAATAAAGACCCCGCTAAACTCTTAATAGTTCATTCATTTTAAGCAATTCATGGAACAACAATTTGACACCTTAATTATCGGCAGCGGCCTTGCTGGGCTTACCATGGCTTTGCAAGTTGCTGACCATAAAAAAGTCTGCATTGTTAGCAAACGCGAAGTATCGGATAGCGCCAGCAGCTGGGCGCAAGGCGGCATTGCGGCCGTATTAAATAAAAAAGAAATGAATCAAGAAGATTCGGTTGAAGAACATATTCAAGATACTTTAATTGCGGGTGCAGGTTTGTGTGATGTAGAAATAACGCGTTTAGTTGCAACAAATGCTCGCGCAGCGGTGGAATGGCTGGTTGACCAAGGCGTGGAATTTACCCGCGAGGCTGATAACAGCGGATACCATTTAACGCGTGAAGGCGGCCACAGCCAACGCCGCATATTGCATGTGGCCGATGCTACGGGCAACGCCGTGCAAAAAACGCTGGCGCAGAGAATTCGCGAGCACAACAATATCACCATTTTAGAAAACCACATTGCCGTTGATTTAATTACTTCGCAAAAAGTCGATAAAAAAATTACTAAAAGTTCCATACAAAACAATTGTTTAGGCGCTTATGTGCTAGATAAAAACACAGGCAAAGTAGAAACCATAGCCGCACAAAATACGGTACTGGCCACGGGCGGCGCGGGCAAAGTGTATTTGTACACCACCAACCCAGATGTCAGCACTGGCGACGGCGTTGCCATGGCATGGCGCGCGGGTTGCCGCGTGGCCAACATGGAATTTATCCAATTTCACCCCACTTGTTTGTTTCACCCGCATGCCAAATCATTTTTAATTTCTGAAGCCGTGCGTGGCGAAGGCGGCTTGCTGCGCCTGCCAGATGGCACACGTTTTATGCCAGAACACGATGCTAGGCTAGAGCTGGCACCGCGTGACGTAGTGGCGCGCGCCATTGACTTTGAAATGAAAAAACGCGGCCTGGATTGCGTTTATTTAGATATTACGCACAAACCACTGGCGTTTATTCAAGAACATTTCCCCAATATTTACGCACGCTGTTTAGAACTTGGTATCGATATTAGCAAACAGCAAATTCCTGTGGTACCAGCCGCGCATTACAGTTGCGGCGGCGTGATGGTAGATGCACAAGGCAAAACAGATATTGCCAACCTGTACGCTATTGGCGAAACCGCATGCACAGGCTTACACGGGGCTAATCGCTTGGCCAGTAACTCGCTATTAGAATGCTTAGTATTCGCCCGCGCGGCCGCGGCACATATCCTGCAAGCCAATAACCATGCGCCTGTCAGCCTGCCTAAATGGGATGAAAGCCGTGTCACCGATGCCGATGAAGAAGTGCTGATTACACATACTTGGGACGAACTACGGCGCTTTATGTGGAACTACGTCGGCATTGTGCGCACCGATAAACGCCTCAGCCGTGCGCTACATCGCATCCTCATGCTACGTGACGAAGTGCAAGAGTTTTACAGCAATTTTAAAATCAGCAACGATTTAATCGAGTTGCGTAATTTGCTGCAAGTGGCTGAATTGATTGTCGAAAGCGCGATTTCACGCAAAGAAAGCCGCGGGCTGCATTACAGCAAAGACCACCCTAATTTGGATGCAGAGGCAATACCGACGGTACTAGAACCTACTAATTACCATGGCTAAACTTTCTTCAGCCGCCATTCTCGCGTAGTGATTTTAGCAGGCATTTTGCAACGCAAAAGCTCGCAAAGCGGAAATCCATTTTTTGCCTAAGCTAGACTCCACCTTTGCCCCTCTCCAACGCTGTCGCGCACCCTCTCCCGCTTGCGGGCGAGGGTTGTGATATGCGGCTTTTCTGTTTTCGCTTGCGGATGTGTGTTTTGATGCGCGGCTTAGCCCCTCGCCCGCAGGCGGGAGACGGGTTGGGGAGAGGGGCAATGCTTAAGAAACAAATATGGCGCAATTATATAAAATTCAAGTATTTTTTAACTGCTCTGGGAGGCTCATGGCTATTGGCCTGCAGCCTGCCTGTTTTTGCTGCCGAAATCACCTATTTTTATGATGGTGATACGGTTAAAATTAAAGACTCAGCTTACGAATATAAACTTCGCATCACCGACATTGACGCGCCAGAACGCAACCAAACTTACGGCAAAAAATCGCGCCGCGCGCTGATGGATTTTTGCACAGAAGCCAATATCTACGTGGCAATTAGCGGAACAGATAGGTATGGCCGCAAGCTAGGCAAGCTATTATGCAACCAGCAAGATGTGAGTATTTTTATGGTTAAGTATGGCCATGCTTGGTTTAATAATCGCTTCTCAATGGATTACTCACTCTCGCTGCTGCAAGACGAAGCGCGTAAAAATATAATTGGACTTTGGCAAGATGAAAAACCAATACCGCCTTGGGTTTGGCGAAAAAACAATTCGCGTTAGTTGTGTTAATATTTCTCGAAGTGATTAAAATTAAATGCATATTCACTTTTAAAGGTACGACTAAATTGGCGTTAATCTCACATTAAGGGGAAGTATGGAGCAAGCATCAAAAGAGGATGTGCCTTCTCGAAAACAAAGACTTTCGATACCACACATTAGACACGGGGCAGTTATTGGAGCAATGATTACAATTGCAATTGTAATCATCATTGGTAGCATGTCATCTGGACTATCTGGTAAAAATGAAGGTGATAATGTGCTTGTTATAATTTTTGGGCTATTTGTAATGCTAATTTTTGCACCTTTACAGATTATTACTGCAATTATTACTGGAAGAGATTTTGAGATTTATTGGCTCGCAATGCCTTGGCATTATGCCTTGGGACATTTTTTTCGGGAGGACACATCAATTGCACTGGGTTTTATTATTAACGGTGCTCTTATTGGGGCTTTTATCGCCCACTTTAAATGGCGAAAGCAAGTGCGCAAGCATGTGTAGCAAGCGTAGGGCGGATGAGTTTACGTTATCCGCCGTATGAAAATTTTGCTTTCGGCGGATAACGCTTCGCTCATCCGCCCTACAAAATCTAAATATTGGTGCCCCGCAAGCCGCATGGATATTGCTTCGCAGAGCATCTGTTTTAAGAAAAAACAATGCTCGCTTTAATTGCAATTCCCCGTATAATGCGCGTTCCCTACGCAAACCAATCAGCGTAGCGGCCTTAAAATAAGTTTAACC
>JANOYU010000017.1:0-45166 GCA_031429035.1 Methylophilaceae bacterium | reverse complement strand
AAGTTTTTATCGAGCAGTAATTTTGTTGCAGCGACATAAACATCAGTACCGTGGTCACTTTTTGCACCCACTACAGCACTTTTAATAAAGTCAGAATCATCATTATCTTTATACTGCAAGCCAATTGCAATTTGTGGCATCCAAGTATCTGCATCTAATACCGCTTCACCAGCCACGCGCACTTTAATACCAACAATAGTTTGCTTTAAATTGTTACGACCAATTGCACCTGGAAAAGCAGCTTCTACTTTGTCGCGCAGATTGTTGACGTTGAATTTTTGCTCAGCTACTGAGAATTCAACCCGATCAAACAAGCCAACAGTGAAGCCATAGGTATCTAAATTGTAGTCGTCTGTATCCACATAGGTGTGATGAACGCTGCCGCCAATCTCGTTATTGGTGCCATAACCACCAATCACTGCCCATGGCGTTAATCCACCGCCTGCAGCGCCTTCTACTTGTGAAACACCGCCTGTTAACAGCAATTTATTACTATGTGCTAGGTTGTCAGCATGCGCATTGCTGGCGCATGTGGCAGCAATAGCTAGCGCAACACTAAAATTTACAACACAAAAATGTAGAGCTGATTGCTTGCGAAACTTTATTGTTGTGACTGATAGTTTGGTGTGACTCATTGGGTTCCCTTAACGATATAAAAGTTAAACAATTGTTTGTTGCATAGTGGCTATACGCCGCAGGGATTAATTTGGATGCAACTATTTCAGCTTATTTAATTGGCGATTTTGATTGAGTTTTTATTGGAAGTGGATAGCTTCATCATGTATACTAATCTGTATATATAAAACGTTATTATGTTTAATAAGGCTATTTAAAATGCAAACTAAAATTCTAAAAAATATCGTGGCTACTATTGGTTTATTGTTACCGCTATTTATACAAGGTTGCGCTGCAACAAAACCAGCATCAAGCGCTAATAACCAAGATTGGCAAAGCTTTGGCCGCGATTACACCAGTCAACGGTTTTCGCCAGCTACGCAAATTAATACCAAAAATGTAAAAGATTTAGCGCAAGCTTGGGCGTACAAAAGTGGTGTTGTGGGCAGCTTTCAAACCACGCCGATTGTGCAAAACGGCATGATGTATTTGTCTCTGCCGTTTAACCATGTGGTGGCTTTGGATGCTAAAACAGGCAAAGAAATCTGGCGTTACAACCACGATAAACGCGCCGATTGGAAAATGTGCTGTGGCCCCGCCAATAGGGGCGTGGCGGTGAGTAATGGCAAGGTGTTTATTGGCACAGTGGATGCACGTTTGATTGCCCTAAATGCCAAAACCGGCGCCAAAGAATGGGATATTGACGTGGTAGAAGGCGCAATAACCACCGAAGGCCAAGATGCATTGAACAAAAATGACCCCAACAGTGCGCGCAAAGTCACAGGCGGCACTGGTATTGGTATTGCTATGGCGCCTATCGTGTATAAAGGCAAAGTGATTGTGGGTATAACTGGCGTGGGTTATGGCTTGCATATTGATAACCCAACGGCAGATGCGCCACTGGGCGCGGTGATTGGTGTTGCGGGACGCTTTGGTAGACCAGGTTTTTTGGCAGCTTACAGTGTTGAAACAGGTGAAAAATATTGGCAATTTGACACTATTCCGCAAACGGGTTGGGAAGGAAAATTCGCTGAATCTACTGAAGATGGCGTCACTTTTAACCGTGATGTGGCGCAAGAAAAAGCAGATTTAGCCAAATATGCAGATTCTGCGCGCTTTGGCGGCGGTTCAGCGTGGAGCACACCTGCGATTGATGCCGAAACAGACACGCTTTATTTTGGCACTGGTAATCCAAGCCCGCAAATGAACGATATTTCTCGCCCAGGTGATAACTTATATACTGTTTCATTAGTAGCGCTAGATAGTAATACAGGCCTGCGCAGATGGCATTATCAACAAGTGCCGCACGATTTGTGGGGTTACGATTTAGCCAGCCCGCCTGTGCTTTTTAACTACAATGTAAACGGCAAAAGTATTGCGGCGGTTGGCCAAGCCAGCAAAACAGGCTGGTTTTATATACATGATCGCACTACCGGTAAGTTATTAAAAAAATCAGACGCGTTTGTACCACAGCAAAACATGTTTAAAAAAGCCACCTTTGAAGGCATTGTGGTTTACCCAGGTATTTTGGGCGGCGCTAATTGGAGCCCAGTCAGTGTAGATGAAGCCAATCAGCGGGTTTATTTGGCGGGCATTCATGCGCCGATTAAATATACTTTGCACGAAACGCCTGCGTCAGATGGTAAAGCTGCGATTCGCTATGCCGCCAGCGAGCCAACAAAAGACCCACGTTGGGGCTTGCTGTCAGCGATTGATTTAAGCACTGGTAAAATTGCTTGGCAAAATAAAACGGCGCAACCCTTAATTGGCGGCGTGCTAGCTACCGCAGGCGGCGTATTGTTTACAGGTGAGGGCGATGGCAACTTTAATGCTTACAACAGCAATACGGGCGAACAATTGTGGCAAGCAAAATCAGAATTTGGTGTAAACGCACCACCAATTACTTACACCATCGATGGCGTGCAATACGTTGCGGTAGCTAGCGGCGGCAACTCAATATTTGGCTACAAACAAGGCGATGCTGTGTTGGTGTATAGTCTTAAAAAATAGCTGGTCTCATTTTTTTAGATAAACTTATTTTTAGATAAATTTACAAATTAAAGTGGCATTTTAAATGCCACTTAATATACACTTGTAAACTATGCAGCTCACACAGTTTTCAGATATTGGTTTACGTCTTCTGATGTATCTCGCCCAAGAGCAGCGAGAAACGCCCGCAATTACATTGGCAGAGGTTTCTAGCCAGTTCGTAATTCCAAGAAATCACCTTGCTAAAGTTGCAGCTAAACTGGTTAAGGGCGGTTGGGTGGAAGCGATTAGAGGTCGATCTGGTGGGCTGCGTTTAGCAATAAAGCCTGCTGATATACGTTTAGGTCAAGTATTAAGGCTGCTTGAAGGCCATGCTGAGGTGATTGATTGTGAAAAGCTGCAATGTAGGCTGAACAAAAATTGTGAGTTAAAGCTTGCCTTAGCTAGTGCATATGAGGCTTTTTATCAGGTTTTAGATCAACATACGCTGGTGGATGTGACGCATGGTTTGGCAGGAAAAGAAATAGTCATAATGCAACAAGGATTCATGGCGATTTATCTAGAAAAATCTCCAGTAAGTAAATCTGAAGTAAATTAAACAGTATATTCAAAAGTACATTCAATAGAGTTGCAGCATGTGCAGCTCTATTATTTTGTTTTAAAAGTGGTATTTAAAATACCTATTAACGGAGAAGTAAATGTTATCAGCAATTTCAAAGCCTTATATCGATGCAAGCGTGCCAGTACTGCGAGAGCATGGTGTTGCTATTACCACGGCGTTTTACCATAATCTTTTTGTTGAATATCCAGAGTTAAAAAATCTATTCAACATGGGTAACCAAGCAAATGGCGCACAGCAGCAATCCTTGGCTGCGGCCGTGTTTGCTTATGCGGCTAACATCAGCAATCCAGAAGTATTAACGCCAGTCATCAGCAGGATTGTGCATAAACACGTCTCGCTTGGCATCTTGCCAGTGCATTATCCAATCGTGGGCCGACACTTACTTGGCGCGATTAAAGAAGTGCTGGGCGATGCTGCCACACAGCCTTTGTTGGACGCTTGGGCAGAGGCTTATGGTTTGCTGGCGGATACATTAATCGCCTACGAAAAAGCGCTTTATGAAAGATCGCCCGTAGCACCTGGCTATTTAACAAAGCTAAAGGTAAAAAACGTTAGGCAAGAAAGTGAATTGGTGCGGTCATTTGAATTGGCTTCAATGGATGGAATGCCGCTAACCGCGTTTAAATCAGGCCAATACGTGAGCGTGGCCATTGATTTACCCAATGGCGCGCGTCAGCTTAGGCAATACAGCCTTTCAGGCTCGCCATCACAGCCGCATTATCGCATTACTGTCAAACGAGAATCGCACCTATCTGAAAACCTAGCTAATACGCCGTCAGGCCAAGTATCTAACTGGCTGCATGACAATCTAAAGCTTGATGATACTTTATTGGTTGGTCAGCCATCGGGTGATTTTATGCCAGAAGTTCAGGCAGATGAAACAATTGCGCTTATCTCAGGTGGCGTAGGAATTACGCCAATGATATCGACTTTAAGGCATCTTGCAGAAGTGAATCCGCTGCAAAAAGTGATTTTTGCACATGCAGCACAAAGTAAAAATCACCACTCACATACTGATGATATTCTGCAAGCATCACAGTTAATGCCAAATTTAAAAGTGGTTAACTTTTACAATGAAGTAGATGCAAAACACGACAGCTTAAAAAATGAATTTTACGGACATATGCACCTAAAACACTTTCCAGAATGGGAAAAAGGCAGTGCTAAATTTTACCTCTGTGGACCAGTCAATTTCATGAGGTTGATGAAAAATCAATTGCTAGAAAATGGCGTAGTGCCTAGTCACATCTTTAAAGAGGTTTTTGGGCCAGACTTACTAAGTGATTTAGTTTAGCTAAGCGATTTAATTTAGTTAAGAAATAAATGGGGTCATAAATCTGCATTTTTCATAACAATATGTGTGCAAAGTATGCTCTATAGACCGCATGGATATTGGCTTTTAGGAGATGTATTTTAATATTAATCAGCTGCCCAAAGTAGGGCGCGATAACCGAAAGGCATTGCGCCGCATGAGAGCTGGTTTTGGTGCAATGCCCTACGCTTATTGGCACCCTACATGCTGATATCATGGCATTCCGTTTTTAGTTATTCACTACATTATTAAGCATTAAACTTTACTTGTCAGCCATTTTGTTTGATTAACGCACGCAATTACACTATAATCGCGACTCTTTCAAACCTTGCCACACTGTCCATTTAATTGGAACGCATAACAGGTGGCTTTAACCACAAGGAGATTACATGCGACATTATGAAGTAGTTTTTATCGTCCATCCGGACCAAAGCGAGCAAGTGCCTGCCATGATTGAGCGTTATCGCGCACAAATTACTGCCAGCGGCGGCACTATGCACCGCTTAGAAGATTGGGGCCGTCGTCAATTGGCTTACCCGATTCAAAAAATCCACAAAGCACATTATGTGCTAATGAATATTGAGTGCAACCAAGCAACGCTAGATGAATTAGAGCATGGCTTTAAATTTAACGATGCGGTGATTCGCCACTTAACGTCAGGCACCAAAACTGCGGTAACTGCGGCCAGCCCAATGATGAAAGAAGAAAAATCCAAATCAGTGCTTAGTCGTGATGAAGCAACGCCAGTGGCAGCACCTGCCGCCGAGGTTGTAGCAGCATAAGTGAATAATTTATTGTTGAGTGGCTTAGTGATTGGCATGCAGCCAGTTCGCTATACTCCAGCAGGCATACCGTTGTTAAGTTTTACGTTGCAACATACTTCTGAACAATCAGAAGCAGGCTTAAAAAGAAAAGTAGAATGTGAAGTGTATGCGGTTGCTTTAGGCAGCATTGCAGATCAGTTTCAAAAGCAACACATTCAAATTGGCGATCATGTAAAAGCCAAAGGTTTTCTAGCTAAACGCAGCGCAAAAAGCACGCAATTGGTGTTTCATATAGAACAGTTAGAAAAAACTTAAGAATTTAGGAGTTACACATGGCAAGAGAAATGTACAAACGCCGCCGTTACTGCCGTTTTAGTGCAGAAGGCATCAAAGAAGTTGATTACAAAGATGTTGATTTGCTTAAAGATTTCATATCTGAAAACTTTAAAATTATCCCAGCCCGTATGACTGGCACTAAAGCCAGATATCAACGCCAATTAACAACCGCGGTAAAACGTGCACGTTTTTTAGCATTGTTACCATACACCGATAAACATCCAGGCTAAGGTAGAAATATTATGCAAATTATTTTATTAGAAAAAGTAGCAAACCTTGGCAGCTTGGGCGATATTGTTAACGTTAAAAATGGCTTTGGCCGTAATTTTTTAATTCCACAAGGCAAAGCAAAACGCGCTACAGAGTCAAACAAAGCTGAGTTTGCTGCACGTCGCGCAGAGCTTGAAAAACAACAAGCGGATATTTTAACGGCGGCAACTGCACGCGGTGCAAAATTAGCGGGTTATGTCTTAAACGTATCGCAAAAAGCGGGTGTAGATGGCCGCTTATTTGGCTCTGTCACCAATGGCGACATTGCTGAAGGCTTATTAGCTGCTGGCTTTGAAGTGGTTAAATCTGAAGTGCGTTTGCCTACAGGCCCACTAAAAACCATTGGTGACCATGCGGTTAGTGTTGCTCTGCATCACGATATTGTGGTGGATATTACTGTAACAGTTACACCAGAAGCTTAATATTAAAAGTATGGTTTTTTAAATATTTTTTAATATTATTGATACAGGTGTTTATAAAGGCGACTTAGGTCGCCTTTTTTATTTATAATAACGCAATGGCAAACGACGCATACGAATTATTAAAACTCCCACCCGACATGTTAAAGCTGCCGCCGCATTCGGTAGAGGCAGAACAAAGCGTCATTGGCGGCTTGCTGCTTGAAAACGAAGCATTAGACAAAATTGCTGATATTTTAAAGCCAAAAGATTTTTACCAGCACGATCATAAGCTTATTTACACGCATGTCATTAAGCTATTAGAAAACAACAAACCTGCCGATATTGTCACCGTAGCAGAATCGCTAGAAGCCGCAGCAGAGTTGACTGGCGTGGGCGGTATTGCCTATTTAGGATCGCTTGCACAAAATACGCCCACATCGGCCAATATTCGCCGTTATGCCGAAATTGTGCGTGAATACGCAGTGATGCGCCAACTAGTAGAAGCAGGCTCTAGTATTGCCGATAGCGCCTATAACCGTAATGGTCGCAACGCAGAGGAGCTGCTGGATCAAGCTGAAGCGAAGATTTTTCAAATTGCCGAAAGCAATAAAAGCAGCACAGAAGGCTTTCAGGGCATGAATGTGCTGTTGCCACAAGTGGCAGAGCGCATTGACGAGCTTTTTTCGCGCGACAACCAAAGTGATGTCACGGGCATTCCAACAGGTTTTAGCGATTTAGATTCGATGACATCTGGCTTGCATGGCGGTGATTTAATTATCGTCGCAGGGCGGCCCAGTATGGGTAAAACCGCGTTTTCTATTAATATTGCAGAGAATATCGCGCTAGACACAGGCTTGCCAGTAGCCGTGTTTTCAATGGAGATGGGCGCAACGCAGCTTGCCACACGGATGATAGGCTCTGTGGGCAGGTTAGACCAACACCGCATGCGTACGGGTAAGCTTGAAGACGAAGACTGGGAGAGGTTAACCACCGCGCTGGGCAAGCTAAATGATGCACCCATTTATATTGATGAAGGTTCTGCGTTGACTGCGTTTGATGTACGTGCGCGTGCGCGTCGTTTGCATCGCCAAACGGGCAAGCTGGGCTTGATTGTAGTGGATTATTTGCAGCTGATGTCAGGTTCATCGTCTAAACAATCTGAAAATCGCGCAACAGAAATCTCAGAAATTTCACGTTCATTAAAAGGCTTGGCTAAAGAGCTAGATTGCCCAGTGATCGCTTTGTCGCAGCTTAATCGCAGCGTTGAATCGCGGCCAGATAAGCGCCCGATGATGTCCGATTTACGCGAATCTGGCGCGATTGAACAAGATGCCGATTTAATTTTATTTATCTACCGCGACGAAGTCTACAACCCCGATAGTACCGATAAAGGCACCGCAGAGATTATTATTGGCAAGCAACGTAATGGCCCGATTGGCCGCGTGCGCCTTACTTTTATTGGCCAACATACGCGCTTTGAAAACTTTGCCAATGCGGGTTATATGGCGGATGACTACTAAGCTTCATTAGATGTTAATGAGAGTTTTTATGTTTTTTTTAGCGCTGGTTCCAATAATTGCGCTGGCTGATAAAAACCATTGCACCAAGCAAGAGCAAGTCATTTTTTCGTGTGCAATTGTAAAATCACCTAAGATTTTATCTTTATGTGCTTCTAAACAACTGTCCAAAAAACTTTCCAAACAAACAACTAAAGAACAGGGTAGTCTTATTTACCGCTTTGGGGCTTATAAAAAAGTCGAATTAGCATTTCCATCTGTGCGCTCAAACTCGTTGCAAGCGTTTGCTTATGCGCATTATTTTCGCTCGCAAGTTGATTTAACCGAGGTAACTTTTTTAAATCAGGGGTTCCGCTATACAATTTTTGATTACTACGATGCTGAACAAAAACCCGAAAATGCGCGCGGCGTTAGCATTAAGCACGTTGGTGATGCAGACGGCAACGAAACAGAGCTGCTGTGCGATAAAAATGCCCAATCTAAGCTGCAAACACTCGATGGTATTATTCCTTGCAATACAGGTTCTGCACTTGCAAGTTGTCATTTAGCGCAATAAATTAATCAATTAAATTTTATACAACATGGCCAAAACTAAAACCATCTACAGTTGCACAGAATGCGGCTCCAGCGAGCCAAAATGGCAAGGCCAATGTCCCAGCTGCATGGCATGGAATACATTGGTAGAAAGCATCGAAGAATCCGTTACTTCCACTAACCGCTACGCTAATAAATTTGAAGGTTTGGCGGCTAGTAGTCAGCTGCAAAAAATCAGCAGTATAAAAGCGGCTGAGATTGAGCGCACGCCGACTGGCATTAGCGAGTTTGACCGCGTGCTGGGCGGCGGCTTGGTAGAGGGCGGCGTGGTGCTAATAGGCGGCGACCCAGGCATTGGCAAATCGACGTTGTTGTTGCAGGTTTTATGTCATTTGGGTAAAGGCCTAAATAAAAAATCCTCGCAAGCCATTTATGTAAGCGGTGAAGAATCACCACAGCAAATCGCCATGCGCGCCAATCGTCTAGGACTAGATGCCAGCGAAGTTGAACTGTTGGCGGAAATTAATCTTGAGAAAATTCTCGCTACGTTGCAAACGCATAAACCGAATATTGCGGTCATCGATTCGATTCAAACGGTGTATTCTGAGGCGCTGCAATCCGCACCTGGCTCGGTGGCGCAGGTGCGCGAATGCTCGGCGCAACTGACACGGCTTGCTAAGCAGCTTGGCATTACGGTAATCTTGGTGGGCCATGTCACCAAAGAAGGCACGCTAGCAGGGCCGCGCGTGCTGGAGCATATAGTAGATACGGTTTTGTATTTTGAGGGCGACCAGAATTCTGCATTTAGATTAATTCGTGCATTTAAAAACCGCTTTGGCGCGGTAAATGAGCTGGGCGTATTCGCCATGACTGAACATGGTTTACGC
The DNA here is from genome assembly GCA_031429035.1 of Methylophilaceae bacterium. Taxonomy (GTDB): domain Bacteria; phylum Pseudomonadota; class Gammaproteobacteria; order Burkholderiales; family Methylophilaceae; genus Methylotenera_A. The sequence continues at coordinate 35,919 of JANOYU010000017.1, read as the reverse complement.
GAAGTGGCTAACCCAAGTGCGTTGTTTTTATCGCATCACGAAGGTCAAGTGGCTGGTAGCTGCATTACCGTGACCATGGAAGGCACGCGCCCGCTGTTAATCGAAATTCAAGCACTGGTGGATGAAAGCCATGCACCTAGCCCTAAACGCTTGGCAACAGGCCTGGAGCAGAACCGTTTGGCCATGTTATTAGCGGTGTTAAATCGCCACGCAGGCATTCCATGTTTTGACCAAGACGTGTTTATTAACGCTGTCGGTGGCGTAAAAATTGCCGAGCCAGCGGTGGATTTAGCAGTAATATTATCTATTGTTTCTTCTTTAAAAAACAAACCATTACAAGATAAACTGATAGTATTTGGTGAGGTTGGATTGGCTGGCGAAGTGCGCCCCGTGCAAGGCGGCCAAGTGCGTTTAAAAGAAGCGGCAAAATTAGGATTCACAAAAGCCATTGTGCCAAAAGCCAATGCGCCAAAAGCTAAGATTGCAGGATTAGAAGTGATTGCAGTAGAGCGTATAGAGCAGGCATTAGCAATAATGCGTAATTATTAGTATTTGGCTAAAAAATAAGCGAGCACAAGGCTCGCTTATTCACGTTCAGTCAATACTAGCTTAGCTCTTGCGGCGGCGACCAAACCCAAAAATCGCTAAAGCACTGGCCAATAGCGGCAATGCAGCAGGCACTGGTACACCAGATGGTGGGTCAACTGGTGGTGCTCCTGTGTTTCCGAGCAATAGGTTTTCAAACATTTTAGCGTTATTAAAGCCACCTGGCCAACCCGCTGCTTGGTTATCCCATACGTTTTGGTCTGTAATCAGAAAAATACTGCCTGCCCCAATATTTTGAAAAGCCATCATAATGCTGGGGTTTCCCAAGAAAGACTCTTCGCCCAACATGAGTGCTTTTGCAGTGCCGCTAATAGTTAGTGGTGCAAATGCAGCGTATTCATAAGTATTAACACCAGCAGTTAACGGGTCGCTTAAAATTTGACCATCACCAACACTTGCGCTACGAAAGCCGCTATCAAGAATAGTATTGTTAATACTAATTGAGCTACCTAAAAAATTCAGCGCTGTATTTATACGATTATTTTGATTAGGGCCAAAAGTACCATGTTCACCCAAAAATGCAATTCGGCCACCACCTGTTAAAAAGCTGGCCATTGAGTTTAATTCTGATGATGTATAAGCAGTAGCAGGTTGTGTAGCCCAAAGAAGATTAACACCAGTTAAATTGACCGTATCAAGCGTACCCGTTGCTAAACTAGAAGTATTACCAGCCAGGCTGTTATAAAAATTGTTTATACTGGTTTTGCTAAAGCCGCCGAGCTCTTGACCAAACACAGATACAGTGGCTGCGCTAGCAAATGACGCATACGCAGATAGAATTAAAGTAATAAGTAGTTTATTCATCACAATTTCCTCATTAAGAATTTATAGAATTTGTTACAGCTAAAATATTATTAAATCAGCTATGCAGCAATAGCCCATACGGGCTAATAATATCTATAAGTTATTAAGAATTACCCACCAAATCTGCGCAAGCCACACCGCTGCGCACACCGCCTTCAATGGTTGCAGGGTAATCGGCATAGGTGTAATCGCCGGCCAAATAAAGCCGTGGGTAGGGCGTTACATGCGCTGGCCGTGGCAAATTAACCTCGCATGAAAATGTGGCGCGTTTTTCGGCAATGACTTTATGCCAAAGTGGCTTTGTCAGGTGCGGAAAAGCATCGCGTAGCTCTTGCGCCACCCTTAACGCCAGCGCATCTTGTGTGTATTGTTGATGTTTGCCAACCGCACTAATAATGACTGCCATTAGCCCATTTTGACCACACAAAACACCGCGATCAAACACCCATTGCGACATTGTGCCAGTGAGACCTAACATTGGCGCGCCCAGCGTGGCAGTAGCTGCATATTGCAAATACACGGTGTAAATTGGTTGATAAGTATATTGTGCAACTTGCTTAGCACTGGCATTCAACTTTGGCAGTTCGCTTAGCACGTTATCTAATCGTGCAGGTGACAGTGCAATAATGACATGGCTAGCTTCAATGTCGGCTGATTTGGTAGCCACCATATAGCCACTATTGTTAATTGTTATATTTTTAACACGTTGATTCAATTGTATTTTTACGCCGTTATCAATTAAGTTACGCTCAATTGGCAAGGCAAACACTTGCGATAAATCGTGCTTAGGCAATAAAAAATTAGCACTGCTTTTATTGGCAAAAGTATCGCGTAATACATTTAAAAATAGCTTGCTGCTAGCCGTAGCAATTGGCGTATTGAGCGCAGCCAAACATAGCGGTTCCCACAACAGTGTAATAGTATTTTCAGATTGGTTATTTTTCCACAAAAATTCTGCTAAAGGCGTATCGATAGAGAGTTCATACTGCGTTTTTTTAAGCTGCAACATCCATTGAATGGTGGCCAAACGCTCACCCCAACTGAGGCCTTTGCAAAATAAAAAGCCAAATAGTTGATCTAGCGGTGCGGGTAAAAATGCAGGCGCAGATAGTTTAAAAGCTGTTTGCTGTTTGTCGCGAATAGTTAATTTAAGCGGTGTGCGCAAAAAAGCGTCTTGTTCTTGCACGCCAATACTTGCTAGCAGTTTAAGCGTTTCGCTGTAAGCGCCCAGCATAATATGTTGGCCGTTATCAAGCTGGATAACTTGGCTATTATGCTCTATCGCCACGCTGCGCGCGCGACCACCCAATTGTGAAGCGGCTTCTAGCAATGTCACCACTATGCCCCTTGCAGCCAATGTGGATGAGGCTGCCAGGCCAGCCATGCCGCCGCCAATAACTACGACGTGCTTAGACATGCGTTACTTTAGGCATATTTAAAATAAATTTGCATGGCGAGCAGGAATTTGCGCAGGGGCGGAATTTTGGTTTTAAAGTTGAGTACTTTTTCGGCACTGTCACGCTTAATTTCGCGCAACAATGTACGATAAATCGCCGCCATCATCAGGCCAGTGCGTTGTTGTTTGGCATCCTCGGCTGGTAATTCGCGCAGCGCTTTATCGTAATACGTTTCGGCGCGCTCAATTTGGTGTTCGATAAGCTCTTTCACTTGCGGCGTTTCGCGGCTTTGTAAAATATCCTCTTCGGTCACTTTGGCTTTACGCAGCTCGTCTAGCGGCAAGTAAATACGGCCACGGCGCGCATCTTCGCCAACATCGCGAATAATATTAGTCAGCTGAAACGCCATGCCTAAATCGTGTGCGTATTTAAGCGTTTTACGGTTTTTAAAGCCAAATATTTGTGCTGAAAGCAGGCCAACCACGCTAGCCACGCGGTAACAATATAATTGCAACTGCTTAAAATCTTCGTAGCGGTTAAATTGTAAATCCATTTCCATGCCGTCGATAATCTCTAAAAAGTGCTCTTGGGCTAGATTGTATTGTGCAATGACTGGCTGCAAGGCGCGCGTGACCGGGTGTTGCGGCGTATTAGCATATAAATTGGCAATCTCCGCTTTCCACCAATTAAGTTTGGTTTGTGCCACCGTGTAATCGCTGCATTCATCTACCACGTCATCTACTTCGCGACAAAATGCGTAAAGCACTGTCATGGCATTGCGTTGCGTTTTGGGTAAAAAAATGAAGCTTACCGTAAAGCTAGAACCGCTTTGCGCGGCTTTATTTTTGCAGTATTGCAGTGGGGTCATTAACTTAATTTAGCCCAATAAGGCTTTTAGCAAAATCACTGGCCAATCCCAAGTTTGCAGGGTTGGGCGATGCTTAAATATATCGCCATGGGTATTTTTTAATTTATAAATCACGCGCTCGGCGCCGCCAATAATCATGCGCATTTCTAGGCCAATACGGCCAGGCAAAACTTGCTCCAGCGGCTTGCCTTCTTGTAGCATAGCCTCGGCGCGCGCAATATTAAACAGCATAAACTGTTCCCAATGCCGATTAACGTGCTGACTGGCAATTTGCGCCTCAGTCACGCTAAATTGTTTCATCTCATCTTGGCATAAATATATGCGCGTTTTATGAAACTCGTTTTCAAAATCAATCGCCACATCTTGATAAAAATTAATCAGCTGCAGCGCGGTGCAAATTTTGTTGGAGTAAATTAAATTCTCAGGCGTGGCTTTATCAAACAAGTGTAGCAACAAGGCGCCTATTGGGTTGGCAGAGCGGCGGCAGTAATCTAGTACCTCAAAATAATTGGCATAACGTTCTTTGGTAACATCTTGGCTAAACGCATCTAGCAGGTCGTAAAAAGGCGCCAGCGGCAAGTTGTATTTGCGTATGGTGTCACCAAGCTCGGTAAAAAAAGCCGATTTTGTACGCTCGTTATTTTGTATTAAATCAAGTTCAAGCTTAAAACCATGCAATTTGGCAAGGCGCCAATTGGAATTATGGTGGCCTTCATCGGCGAAATCATCCGCTTGCCGCGCAAAGGTGTAAATAAGCGAGATAGGGTCGCGCAAATGTTTGGGCAACACAAAAGATGCCACAGGAAAATTTTCGTAATGCTGTTGGCTTAGTGCGATGCTATCGTCTAAGCTTAAATCTAGCGCATTTTTACTTTTAGTCACATTAAAAAACTCTGAATCAACTGCCATAGCCTGAAGTATGCCACAAAATAGGCAAAGCCTACAGCAGAAGCCGCTGCCATGCGCTACAATTAGGCTATTATCTAGATTATTTTAGTGAGATTATTTTTATGCTAGCAATTATTGGCGGCACAGGGTTAACACAGCTTAATTGCTTGCACATTACGCGTCGTGAAATTGCCCGCACGCCTTATGGCGAGGCCTCACAACCGCTTATTTTTGGCGAGCTAGCAGGGGTTGAGGTGGTATTTTTAGCGCGTCACGGCGCGGGTCATACCATTCCGCCGCATGCGGTAAATTATCGCGCCAACATTTGGGCGCTGCATGCAATTGGCGTTAAAAATGTATTGGCTATTGCCACAGTTGGCGGCATTAGCAGCCAGCTTAGTGCAGGCGATATTGTGCTGCCAGATCAAATTATTGATTATACACATGGCCGCAAAAGCAGCTATCACGATGGCATTGAGCTGCCGGTAAAACACATTGATTTTACCCAGCCATATTCCGCCAGTTTACGTAAAACTTGTGCGCAAGCGGCCAGTCAAATTAAACAAGCTTTGGTTGAAGGCGGCGTATATGCGTGTGTGCAAGGCCCACGCTTAGAAACAGCTGCCGAGATTAATCGCCTAGAGCGCGATGGCGCGACGTTGGTAGGCATGACAGGCATGCCAGAAGCCGCATTGGCGCGCGAGTTAGGCCTGCATTATGCTGCGCTGTGCCCAGTGGTAAATCATGCTGCAGGGCGGGGGACAAGCACAAAAGGTATTAATTTTGCTGATATTAGTGCCAATTTAGCGCGCACCATGCAAAGCGTTTGCAGTTTAATAGAACAAATTGCGGTTGTGAACGGATTAAATTAATTGGCCACTAAAATAGTGTTACGCATGGGCGAGCCGTTGCTGCTGCAACAAGCGCAGCCTGTTACTGCGTTTGATACAGCAGAATTGCATGCGCTGATTACCGATATGCAAGATACCATGCAAGCCATGAACGGCGCTGGTATTGCTGCGCCGCAAATTGGCGTGAGCTTGCAAGTGGTGATTTTTGGCCAAAAACTAGATAATTTAGAAAAAAATCCACGTTACCCAGATGCGGATAGTGTGCCTTATACGGTGCTAATTAACCCAACACTGCATTTTATTGGTGATGAAATAGAAGAGGGCTGGGAAGGCTGTTTATCGGTGCCTGGCATGCGCGGCGTTGTGCCGCGCTATACGCGCTTGCATTACACTGGATTTGACCAATTTGGCAACGCAATAGATAGGCTGGTCAGCGGTTTTCATGCGCGCGTGGTGCAGCATGAATGTGATCATTTAAACGGTATTTTATACCCAATGCGCATTACTGATTTAAGTCAGTTTGGCTATACCGATGTGTTGTTTGCAGGCCAAAATATAGTTGATGATTAGCAGATATTTGCTATAATGCGCGCTTCGTTTGAAAAGTATTTTTGTTTTGAAGCAAATTAAATAGGAAGAGTGTCAGAGCGCGTTTGAAAGAATGGCATGCTACAGTCTTCAAGACTGTTTTAGTGAACGGTCGAAAAGTAATAAAAGTTTTAATTGGGAACAGTGGCAGAGCGCGTTTGATAGAATGGCATGCTACAGTCTTCAAGACTGTTTTAGTAAACGGTCGAAAAGTAATAAAAGTTTTAATTGGGAAGAGTGGCAGAGCGGTTTAATGCTACAGTCTTGAAAACTGTCGTGGGCGCGAGCCCACCGTGAGTTCGAATCTCACCTCTTCCGCCAAGTTTTCATATGCCCTGCAAGCCGCACTAATACTGGCTTACAGGGCATTATATTTTACATATTTTTAAGGATTACCATGAGTCAAATCATCATCGATCACAACCCGTCAGAAGAAAAATTAAAGTCACTAGGTGTTTCTAGCTGGTCAATTTGGGATTGCGCACCATCAAAATTTCCGCTTGATTTTGGCATGACAGAAAGCGCTTATGTACTAGAAGGCGAATTTACTGTAACACCAGCTGGCGGCGAAATGGTCACCATTAAAGCGGGTGATTTCGTGGTGTTTCCAAAAGGCATGAAATCGCAATGGGAAGTCATTAAACAATTGAAAAAGCACTACAAACACTCATAAATTCATGTCGTTGCATTTTTGTGCGTTAAGCATACAATAAGCCTCAGTTAATGAGGCTTTTTTGTTTTATAAGGCACTTTTTTGAGGACATTAAAATGCAAAATATTTTAAATGTGACTGTAGAAAAACCTGATGCCAACCAATTAGCGACGCTGGGTGTGACCAGTTGGCCTACTTGGTCAAAAGAAGTGTCGAAATTTCCTTGGAGCTACAACTCGCAAGAAATCGCCTATATTTTGGAAGGCGAAGTGACGATTACGCCAAAAAATGGCGGCAACCCAGTGAGTTTTGGTGTGGGAGATTTAGTGACTTTTCCAGCAGGTTTGTCTTGCTTGTGGGATGTGAAAAAGCCGCTACGCAAGCATTATCACTTTGATTAATCAATCTTAAAAATTAAAAAATCAATATAAATAAATCTGCCCTGCAAGCCGCATTGATATTGGCTTGTAGGGCATGCATTAAATGAGATAGGCAATGCTACAAGCGCGATAATTCTTCTTTCAGTATTTCTATTTGCGCAATTTGCAGCGCCGCGCCTAGTTTGCCAGATACTAAAAAGCTATCCTCAGCACGGTTGCCTAGCGTATTGATTTTTGCGTTATGTAAATCAACACCCATTTGTAAAAATAGAAAGGCAATTTTAGCCAACAAACCTGGGCGGTCGGCCGTCACAATTTCTATTGTATGCAGTTGATTATTTTGCGCTTCGGCCACAATATGCACTTGCGTACTAAATGGGGTGTGCTTCACTTGGCGGCTAATGCGGCCTTGCAGCGGAGTTTCTATGCTGCTTGCCATGATTTTTTCAGTCAATTCAGTTTCTATAAACTTTAGTAAACCATTATAACTGACAGATTTTCCAGACTGATCTAGCACGCTAAAGCTGTTTAGCGCATAGCCATGTTGCGTGGTGTATATTTTGGCCTCCACAATGTTATAAGCCAAGCGGTCAAAAAAATTACAAATACGCGCAAATAAATCGTCTTGGTCTTTGCAATAAATCATGGCTTGTATGCCATCGCCATTGGGGCTAAGACGCGCGCGTACAATCGGTTTGTCCGCAAATACATGCGGCGTCAGCAGTCGGCTTTGCCAGGCAATTTCTTCACTTTCAAAGCGCACAAAATAAGCTTCGCCCACTTTATTCCACAATTCATTGTAAGCGCTGGCTTGCAAGCCATATTTGGCGAGCCTTACAGCGGCATCATTTTTCCTCGTGTCGATTGCTTGTTGCAAACTAAAGGTTTGGTTGTGTAATATATTTTTGGTCGCGTAATACAAGCTCTCTAACAATCTGGCTTTCCACGCGTTCCAAACAATTGGACTAGTACCACGAATATCTGCCACAGTGAGCAAATACAAGGCTGTAAGCCGTGTTTCTGTTTTTACAAATTTAGCAAATTGTTCAATAATATTTGGGTCGGATAAATCTGATTTTTGCGCGGTGCTAGACATTTTAAGATGTGCTTCTACCAGCCAAGCCACTAAATTCGTTTCATCTTTTGGCAAACCATGCAGTTTGCAAAAGCGTTTGGCATCTGCAGTGCCCAAGCTAGAATGATCGCCACCACGGCCTTTTGCAATATCGTGGAACAGGGCAGCGAGGTAGAGCAGATGAGGCTTTGCGAACACTGCAAATAATTGGCTGCACAGCGGAAATTCGTGTTTAAGCTCTGGTTTGGCAAAGCGACGCAAGTTGGCCAATACGTTTAAAATATGTTCATCTACCGTGTAAACATGAAATAAATCGTGCTGCATTTGCCCGACAATTTTGCCAAAGGCTGGGATATATTGGCCTAAAATGCCATAGCGATTCATGCGGCGTAATGTGTGGTTAACACCATCAGCTTGCGACAATATACTGATAAATAACGCTTTATTGGCGCTAGATTCTCTAAATTCGCGATTGACTAGCTTTTTAACGCGTTGCAATTGGCGTAATAAATTTGCCCCCATGCCTTCTAGCTCTGGATGTTGTTGTAGCAATAAAAACCCTTCTAAAATGGCCGAAGGGTTTTGTTGCAAAGTGCGCGCAGTTTTAGCTTGCAGCCATTGATTATGCGCCTCAAAATTAGCACTAATCGGTATAATTTTAGGCGTTTTTTTACTTAAAGTAGATTCTAAGGTCTTTACTAATATCTCATTGATTAAATTAATAAATTTAACACTAGTATAGTAGCTTTGCATCAGCTGCTCGCTGGCACGTTTGCGTGGGTTAGTCACAAAACCTAAGTTGCCCGCCAGTTCGTTTTGAAAATCAAATAGCAGTCTATCTTCGCGCCGCTTGGCCAAATAATGCAGTCGAATGCGCAAGGTTTGCAAATTACGCTGGTGGCGCTTAATTTGACGTAACTCTAAGTTGGAAATCAGTTGATTTTTGGCTAGCTCAGCCCAGCTTTTGCCTAAACTTTGGCTTTGCGCTAACCACAATATCATGTGCAAATCGCGCAGCCCGCCTGGGCTTTCCTTTATATTGGGTTCTAAGTTATAGGCCGTATCGTTAAATTTAGCGTGGCGTTTATCTTGCTCTTTAAACTTTGCAGCAAAAAAGTTGGCAGGCTGCATTTGCGCAGTAATTGCAGCGTTAAATGCAATAAAGTTGGCTTTGCTGCCAGCTAAAAAACGCGCTTCAAGCAAATTGGTTTGCACGGTGACGTCATTTTTTGCTTCATCAATACATTCTGGCAAAGTGCGCACGCTATGGCCAACATGCAAGCCGATATCCCATAGCAAGCCAATCAGCGCCTCAATTTTTTGATTATCTGCATCTGTAAAAGCTGTTGGCAGCAAGATAAGCAAATCAATATCCGAATACGGAAACAACTCACCACGGCCATAACCGCCCACGGCAATCAAGCTGCAAGCCTCATTGCTAGAAGGCTTATTAATAGCGGCTTGCAGCCATACCGTTTGAAGCAGTTTGTCAATCAGTTGCGTTTGATTTTTAAGTAAACGTGCTGCATTTTTGTGTTGCAAAAAGCTAGCTTCTATACTGGCTTGCTGCGTTTTTAAATCGCTGCGTAAGGCTTGCAGCTGGTCGCGTGTCGATATGTTTAGGTTGGCAGACATGCCAGCATCAAGCAAACACGGGCATGGCAGGCGATCCTGCTGATAACGTCATTACTTCATAGCCAGTCTCGGTGACTAAAATGGTGTGCTCCCATTGCGCCGATAAGCTGCGGTCTTTGGTGACAATGGTCCAGCCGTCGGGCATTGGCTTAATGTCACGCTTGCCCGCGTTAATCATGGGTTCTATGGTAAAAATCATGCCGGCTTTTAGTTTTAAACCTTGGCCTGGGCGACCATAATGCAAAATTTGCGGCTCGCTATGAAACACTTTGCCGATGCCGTGGCCACAAAATTCGCGCACTACGCTAAAGCCATTTTTTTCGGCAAAGCTTTGAATCGCATAGCCAATATCGCCCAAAGTGGCATCAGGTTTCACTTGTAAAATGCCCAACCACATCGCTTGATAGGTGAGTTCACTCAAACGTTTAGCCTGAATCGATACCTCACCCACATGAAACATGCGCGATGTATCGCCGTGGTAGCCATCTTTAATTACGGTAATATCAATATTCACTGTATCGCCATTTTTTAATACTTTATCACCCGGCACGCCGTGACAAATTTGGTGATTCACCGACGTACAAATCGATTTAGGGTAGGGCGTATGACCATCAGGCGCATAATTTAACGGCGCTGGAATGGTTTGCTGCACATTCACCATGTAATCGTGGCACAGCTTGTCTAGTTGCTCGGTGGTTACGCCGCTCACTACAAAAGGCGCAATGTAATCAAGCACTTCGGCGCCCAATCTGCCGGCAATGCGCATTTTAGCAATGTCTGTTGCGTTGTTTATAGTGATAGACATGGGTAATGAATTTGAAAAATAATCATTAATTTTAACATAGTCAAGGTGGCGCATGCTTAAGTTTGCTAGTAATCTGAATACACAACACATGCAATTTTTAGCCCCAAACGGGTAGTATTTTTTGTGCTAGATTCATTTATAATCTTTATTTACAGGGTTTTTTAATAGTATTGTTAACTACGTAACACATTTAAAAATAATAACAAATTAGCTAAGGGCTTAATTATGCAAGGGCAAGCGAGTGGATTAGACGCACTTATATCGACACTCAAAAACCGTGTTTCACCTTCGTTAAGATTTGAAATTAGGCAAAAAAAAGGTCAGCTAAAACATTTATTATCGGCTTTGTGTTGGTGGAACTGGCAAAATTTTGTGTTTCCGCTTAGCGAAACTAACCCAATTAATATTCGTTATAAAGGTAGGCCAGAAAATAAACCTGTATTGATGGCTTTATTGGGTGCATCGCACGCGACAGATTTGCCCATTGCTGCAGCCAGCAACCAGATATATGTGACAGAACACCCGTTGCGCGACGCAATATGCGTACCATTTGCGCTCATTACCATTGTTAAATTAGGCCGGCCAATTGAAGAAATTATTGCCAGTTATTCTAAAAGTTTACGCCGATCAATTGCTGCAGAACGCCCACATTATCGCTACCAATCCATAGTTGAAATTGAGCAGGTAGACGCGGTAGAAAACAACATGCTTATGCCCTATGCCGCTGCCCGCCACGATATAGGCGCAGCACAGTTAGAACCAGGCCTAGTGCGCAAATTTGCCCAACAAGCCCATGGCCGACTAGATGTATTGTTGCAAGGTGATGGGCAAGTGGGCTGTCACCTTGGTAACCCGTACACACGCCAAGGCAAGCTTTATTGGCATGTCAATCGTTTAGGTTATCCGCAAACTGTGTTTTCAGATTACAAACGTTGGGGCGAGGTGAACTCGATTAATTTGCATTTAGCGCTAGAAGCGGCTATTACAAATGGCTACGATTATTGTGATTATGGCGTAAGCCTAGCCAAACCAGGCCATGGCTTAATTGAGTGGAAGCGCCGCCGTAGGGGTTTTTTGGCAACGCATGACAATTTTAAATATTTCTACATGAAGCTACCCAAAACCGGTGGTGCGCAGTTTTTGTTTGATACGCCTGTGTTTGGGGTGGAAGCAGGCAAAGCCACGCTACATTTGGGCATTCCACAAGGTAAAAGCGATGACGAGCTATTGGCGCGTTACCATGAGATGGGTTATGCAGGGCTTTACAAAGTATATTTAGATTGCGTTGAACCGCCCAGCGCGCAGTTTATCGACTCGATTCGCGCCTTATATGCCGATCAAGAATCTCAACCTTTAGTTATTACTTATATAGTAGGTTAAGCATGCAATATAGACGTGAAATTGACGGCCTGCGCGCGCTTGCTGTATTGCCAGTGCTGTTGTTTCATGCGGGTTTTCAACGCTTTGGCGGCGGTTATGTCGGTGTCGATATTTTCTTTGTAATCAGCGGCTACCTGATTACTTCTATTATTATTAACGAGCTGCAAACTGGCACTTTTTCACTTATAAAATTTTACGAACGGCGTGCGCGACGCATACTGCCTGCCTTGTTTTTGGTGATGATTGCTTGCTTGCCGTTTGCTTGGCTGTGGATGTCGCCGACGGGCTTGCAAGATTTCTCCAAAAGTCTCGTCGCGGTTTCTCTATTTTTATCTAATATTTTATTTTGGAAAGAAGCGGGTTATTTTGCCACTGCCAACGAGCTAAAACCGCTACTGCACACTTGGAGCTTGGCCGTAGAAGAGCAATATTATGTGCTGTTTCCGCTATTTTTAATGTTGGCTTGGCGCTTTATTGGCAAGCGTTGGATAATCAGTTTGCTGTTTTTAGTGGCATTAGCTAGTTTAGTATTGTCAGAATGGGCGTTAACGCGTTACACCACAGTTTCATTTTATTTGTTACCAACACGCGGCTGGGAGCTATTAATTGGCGCGCTGGCAGCTTTTTATTTATTCTCTAGCACCAATCAAAAACTCAATCATTCGCAACTATTATTAAGCCAAGCTGCCAGCTTATTTGGCGTATTTCTGATTATTTATAGCATATTTGCTTACGATAAATTTACGCCATTTCCAGGCATCAATGCGCTGCCGCCCACTATTGGCGCGGTACTCATCGTGCTATTTGCAAATCCGCAAAATTTTGTTGGCAAGCTGCTAGGCAGTAAATTATTGGTGGGCATTGGTTTAATTAGCTACAGCACTTATTTGTGGCATCAACCGCTATTTAGTTTTGCGCGTTATGGCAGCATTCAAGAACCCAGCAAGGTGGTGTATTTGCTGTTGATTGTGCTTTCTTTAGTGCTAGCATTTTTCACTTGGAAATTTGTAGAAACGCCATTTAGAAATAAAAATAGTATCTCGCGCAAACAAATATTTTGGTTTGGCTTAATTGGCAGTTTGTTTTTTATTGCAGTTGGCTTAATTGGTGTAAAAAACAAAGGTTTTGAGCAGCGTTTTAACATGCCAGCCTCGCTTGCTGCATCGTTTGGCTTAACTGATAGGGCGCATGATTGCTTTGATAAACCTAATTTGGCGACTAATAAAGATTGGTTATGCGATATTGGCGCCAAGCCAGCTAGCACGGCAGCTGTGCCACAAATGATAGTATTTGGTGATTCGCATTCTAAATCATTGTTTAATGCTTTCGATAACGCTGCTCTGCAAGCCAATATCCATGCGGTGTACAGCGGTGCCAGTTACTGCACGCCATTGTTAGGCATTTATATTTTACGTGCAGATCAAGCGCAAGTCGGCTGCCATTTAGTCAATCAACGCGTGTTTAATTATGTAAAGACCAACCAAATTAAAAAAGTATTTTTGATTGGCCGCTGGTCGGCTTATACCGATGGCGGTTATGACGGTACAGAGGCAACTTGGATAGGTATTACTAAAAATGGCAAAAAAGACAAAGCCGCATCGCGTGCAGCATTTGAGGCGGGTTTAAAACAAACGGTGGCGGCTTATGCCAGTATTGGCGCGCAGCTTTATATTGTGCAGCAAGTGCCGCAACAAACACTTAATGTAAAAGATTTATATTACAAAATTTATGCTAACAATGACAATAAAATCTCTGAAAGCATTCGCGAATTATCCGTTTCTAAACAACAGCATGCGCAATTACAATCTTTTATTAGCCCGCTGTTTAAGCAGCATGCTCAAGCTGGGCAGCTAAATTTGGTTAATTTTGACGATGTTTTTTGCGATGCTGAAAAGTGCTTGTTTGGCACAGATAAAAATAGCTTTTATTTTGACAATAATCACCTCACCACCACTGGCGGGCGTTTGGTGGTGGATGAAATTGTTAAAAATATGACAAATTAATATGTGCTATTAAATCAAAAAATATATGCCCTGAAAGCCAATATCCATGCGGCCTGCAGGGCATATTTATTTTAAGCTAAAATTTAAATGACTTAAAAATCTGCTCTGGCACCAATCAATACAGATCGCTCACCTGCAGGTGAAATATCTTTTAAAAACGATGCATGTTCGCGAATTTCATCATCCAATAAATTATTTGCTTTAGCAAAAATCTCAACATTAAACTTGTTAGAGTTAAAAAACTGGCCTAATTTATACGCCACAATCGCGCTGACATTGGTGTAGCCGTCAGTGGTCAGCTCGTTTTCAGCCGTGTTACTTTGCTTAAACGCGCGCAATACATCTAACTTGGCGGTAAAATTACCTAAGCCATATTGCAAACCAGCGCCCAATCTTAGCGGCGCAATACGCGGCAAATCTTGGTTATTGCGCTTATCTTTGGCTTTTACATAATCGCCACGCAAGTTTAAATCCCAATTGTTAGCAAGATTAAACTTGCCTTCAGCTTCTAAGCCTTTAAACACGGCAGGTACTGCTGCAAATTGTGCTTCCCCTAATATATCTTCGCCAGAGCCATCAGCAACACCGTCATTATCTAAATCTGCAGGATTTAACTCACCATCTGCGCCACGCGTGCTCCCCGTATCAAACAAACCAACAAAATTGCTAAAACGTGTGTAATAAGCGCCAACACTCAAGCTATTTTTAGCATCTTTCCAGCGTATTTGCGCATCAAACCCGTTCGATTTTTCTTTGCTAAACTTGGCGTTGCCCACCTCAAACTGGCCAGTGGCAATGTGCGCGCCATTGGCGTAAAGCTCAAAATAACTGGGAGCGCGCTCGTTGTGCGATAAATTGCTGGTAAGCGACCAATTTTGGTTGATTTGATATAGACCGCCCAGCGCAAAACTGTTCGGGTTAAAGCTGTTATTTTGGCCTACACCAAATGCTGCACTGTCTTTAGAATCTACCGTAGTATGGCCTAAACGACCACCAAACGTCATTTTATGTTTTTGTTTAGCGTTGCCTAATGGTAATTCTTCATAAACATAAATTGCCTTATTTTGCGTATTCACACTTGGTACAAATGCTTCTTCGCCCAGCGCAGCAAAATTGGTATTGCTAAATTGGTAGCCCAATACACCTTGCAGCGGGCCAAGCCCAATATTGACAGGTTCATGACCCAGCTCAAAACTGCCTTCTAAGCCGCGATTAGTAAAAGTGGTGCCAACTTCGCCGCCCTCTAATTCTTTATGTATGTAATCGGTATGCGCCATGCGAAATTTAACGCGGTTAATCACATTGCCTATGTCTTTAAACTCACTCGCTAACTCCCAGCGCTTGCTGTTCATGTCGATGCGTACTGCTTCCTCTGCCACTACGCCGTAATTGTTGTCTAAAATTGAGTACGAAAGCCCAATATAGCCTTTATCGAACGTCAGCGATGCACCCAATGCGCCACCATCACCTTCGGCACTGCTGTTAACCAACTTGCCTTTATTTTCCCGAGGTGTGCCATCTGCTCGGCTTTTGCGGCTAGAAACGGCAAAGCCAGGAATATCCAAATCGCTGGTTTTACGCGTGTAAACATCGCCATGAATTGCAAATTGGCCATTACCAATATCAACCACAATTGCGCCATTGCGCGTACTATCCGCGCCGCCAAAACGTGTTTCAGCGCGGCCAATAATGCCATCTACTTTTTCGGTGGGGATGCGGTGATCAATTGCGTTAACAACGCCGCCCATGGCGCTACCGCCATACAATAGTGCAGCAGGCCCACGTACCACATCAATTTGCTCAATAATTAGCGGGTCTATGCCTACCGCGTGGTCAAAACTTAAACTGGATGCATCTAAAATACCCACGCCATTTTGCATGATTTTAACGCGCTCAGCATCTAACCCGCGAATGACGGGGCGCGAGGCATTTGGACCAAATTGAGTAGCGGTTACGCCAGGTATGCCGTTTAATGTTTCGCCAAGCGTACCTTCGCGCTTTAATGAAAGCTCACGTCCGTTGAGCACCGAAACTGGCACTACCAGCTCATCTGAACCCACGCCTAATGGGTTACCAGTCACAGCGACTGGTGCTAAATCGATATTTTCTGCCGATTGCGACAATGGAATAAATGCTGATTGAATAAATAAATTGCTGATAGCAACAGCCATCAATTTTTGATGAAAAAAAGTCATAATAAAACCCCTAACAAAATAAGAAGTATCAGCGTGCAAAATAGCCGCTGAAAAATAATTATTTAGCTAAGGTAAGGCGGCGCGCGGGCTGCGTAGGCAGTGTAGGTAAGTGATGAATGGCTTTGGTGATTGAATACCGTTGCTACAAACTCGGTTGCGGCCAAATGAAATACAATAGGCTGCGACTGCAAGCCACTAGCCACCTCGGCATAACTAATACATTGCGCGCATTGGCTGCTATGCGTATTTTTATCTTGGCTATGTTTTGTATAATCGCCAATGTGGCTTATTTCATGCGTAACTGCGCCCACTTGCGCAAAAGCAAATAGAAATATTAAGGCAAAATTGGCGGCAAAACGCTTAAACATGGTAAATAAGATAACATAAACACTGATAACTTTGAATGTGTTTTTAAATTTTCATATAAAACACTACAAAACAGATACGCTGTAAGCCAATATCTATAAGGTCTGCAGAGCATATAATTTGTTATTTATTTTAACTTTATGTGGCAATAGTTTGTTAGTATTTAATTAATTTATAAAATTTAATAAAAGCAAAAATGTTAGTTTCAACCATACTTAGTTTTTTCATCACCCCCATTATCCGTGCCAAGCTCAATCATCAGTTTATGTTGGGTGCACGTAATCAAGCATTCCTCACAGAATATGTCTCAGGTATGGAAACCGTGAAATCACTACAAATGGAGCCACAACTCAAACAAACCTTTGGTAACTACTTAAGTACTTATCTCAATGCCAGTTTTGATAGCCGTAAACTCTCCATTACCTACAATACTGCTGCCAATACCTTAGATCAATTACAAACACTGGCAATTCTGTGTGTCGGTGCTTGGCTGGTCATGCATAACACTAACTTCACTATTGGTATGCTAGTCGCCTTTCAAATGTTCTCTGGCAGGTTGTCTCAGCCGGTGATGCGCTTGGTCGGGCTATGGCAAGAGTTTCAACAAGCCGATATTGCGGTTAAACGCTTGGGTGATGTGATGAATGCCCCAGCAGAACCGATGACACTTATCCCCACTCGTGCCAATGTCAATCAAGCAACGAATATCACAGTAGATAGCTTGGGGTTTAAATATGGCGATGACCTACCATGGTTGTATCAAAACCTAAGCTTCAACATTCAAGCAGGGCATTGTGTCTTAGTGATGGGGCCAAGTGGCTGTGGTAAAAGCACACTTGCAAAATTGTTACTTGGTTTCTACAGACCACAACAAGGCAACATCAAACTCAATGGGCAAGATATTAGCTACCTTGCTGCCAATGAACTGCGTAATCACTTTGGTGTAGTGCCGCAAGAAACCGTCATCTTTTCCGGCACTATTTACGACAATCTTATCTTAGCTAATCCACACGCAAGTTTTGAGCAAATCATTCAAGCTTGCCAATTGGCAGAGATTCACCAAACCATTGAGAGGCTTCCGCAGGGTTATCAAACCGTAGTGGGGGAACATGGTACAGGCTTAAGTGGTGGACAAAAGCAGCGCATTGCCATTGCCAGAGCCTTGCTAAAACAACCTAAAATGCTTATCTTCGATGAAGCGGTATCTAACCTAGATCAACAAACTGCAGAGCACTTTGCGCAGACAGTGAATAAGCTTAAAGGCAAAGTCACTATTTTGTTTATTACACATCAACTGCCTAAAGGCTTGCAAGTGGATGAGGCGGTGATATTGGGCAAAGATAAGAATAACCAAAGTAAACAGCAAACAACAATGACGGAAATTAATTCGAAAACTAATAAATCAGAAAAGATAGATATATGAGCAATAAAGAAATTAAATGTAGTCTGCCCTTCATTTTTTTGGTTCTGAGTTTTATGACATTGTTTTTTTGTTCTTGTACTGAATATAAGAAACAGCTACTTTCTTATCAGGAGATTCAGTATAGAGATAATTTTTTAAAAAATAATCTTGTTTTTGAAGAGCTTAAATATATGGCTTGCGAAGACAATCACATCGCCCAAGTAAAGAAAGAAGGGTATGAACAACTACCAAAGGAAAATGGGCGAATTATCATCAATAAAGGAATGTCTGAAAGTAGGTTTAAAAAATACAATGAGTTATTTCAAAAGTTAGGTATAGATTACGGTATTCAAAAAACACACTCAAAGTTATGTGGTGTACGTTTTGATTATGGACTTCAAAAAGGGTATTTTTATTCATCAGTTACGCCAAGTGATGTACATGCTTCATTCTATGAGTGTTCGGTTTCGATGTTTAATGAGGAGAAAAAAGTTGGAATTTGTTACGTTGCGATACAAAAAAACTGGTATCTATACTACTACGAGCAATGAAAACTTAAGTTAATAATATGTTTCAATAATTGTAAATTTCTAGAGGAGAATTACCTTGGCACAAAATCCATATACCTTATCTGGTCAGAGTACTGCTAATGATATAAATAAAGCTTTGAGTGAAACTGCTGGATTTTCACAAGCAGAAAAATTTAAATGGTTTTATGATCAATTTGATTACAATGGTGGTATGGATTATAAAAATAAAGAACCATACAATAATAGTCAAGCCCGCGTAGGGCGGATGAGTTTACGTTATCCGCCGTATGAAAAACCTTAAAACATGAACGAATCTAACCAAAAACCTCAAACACCTCCGACGGATAACGCTACGCTCATCCGTCCTACAAAATCAAATGCCAGACTATCGTCGTAACCGTGTGGCTGGCGGTACTTACTTTTTTACCGTAAATTTGCTTGAGCGTAAATCTGGGTTGTTGGTGGAATATATTGATTGTTTGCGTGAGGCGGTGCGAATGGTGCGCCTTAATCAACCGTTTCATATTGATGCTTGGGTGGTGTTGCCCGACCATATGCATTGCGTTTGGACACTGCCTGAGGGTGACGCTGATTATTCTTCTCGCTGGAAGGCGATTAAAATTGCTTTTTCCAAAAGCATGCCTAAAACTGAGCGACTTTCTGCCGTGCGCACAACCAAAGGCGAGCGGGGTATTTGGCAACGTCGTTATTGGGAGCATACAATACGTGGCGATAAAGATTATGCGGCGCATGTGGATTATTGCCATATTAATCCGCTTAAACATGGCTTGGTGAAGCAGGTGGCGAATTGGCCTTATTCGAGTTTTCATGCGCTAGTAATAGCAGGTGTTTACCCTGAAAATTGGGCAGGTGGTGTTGAGGGAAGCTTAAGTTATGAAGATTAATGCTTTTGGCGCATTACGCTTACCCCCAGGGGAAATTTTTACTTTTAAAGTGATGCTCTGCAAGCCAATATCCATGCGCCTCCCAGAGCATCTATTTTCGCACGTAGCAAAATAGCATATTCACTCTAGCTTTTACATATAAAAAGCGGCTTAAAGCTAGCAAACTCATACGGTTAGTGCTATTATGCGCGATCTGCAATTTTGCAGAAACAGCAGTAAAAAATTATTGCATCATCCCGTACAGGGTGTTCACTTAAAAAAGTGAATATTGTGGATGACTGTAAATTTAACCCTTACATGGAGTAATACAATGGAAGTTACAATGCGTCAAATGCTTGAGGCCGGTGTTCACTTTGGCCACCAAACCCGTTATTGGAACCCAAAAATGGCTGAGTACATTTTTGGTGATCGCAACAAAATTCATATCGTAAACTTAGAAAAAACATTGCCACTGTTTGAAGAGGCGATGAAATATACACGTACATTAGCTGCCAATAAAGGCCGCATTTTGTTTGTGGGCACTAAACGTCAAGCACGCGATATTATGAAAGAAGAAGCCGTACGTGCAGGTTGTGCGTATGTGAATCACCGTTGGTTAGGCGGCATGTTAACTAACTTTAAAACTGTAAAACAATCAATTAAACGCTTGCACGATTTTGATGCAATGTTGCTAGACGGCAGCTTAGAAAAATTCGGCAAAAAAGAAATTTTGGGCTACAAACGCGAGATTGAAAAATTAGAGCGCTCAATTGGCGGCATTAAAGAAATGGGTGGTTTGCCAGATGCCATTTTCATTATTGACGTGGGCCACGAAAGCGGCGCGATTACTGAAGCGGCTAAATTAGGTATTCCAGTGATTGGCGTGGTAGATACGAATAACTCACCAGATGGCGTGGCTTATGTGATTCCAGGTAATGACGATTCCTCACGAGCTATACGCCTGTACGCACGCGGCATGGCCGATGCAGTGTTAGATGGCAAAGCCAATGCAATGACTGAGTTGGTGAAATCTGCTAAAGAAGACAATGTAAAAGAAAACAATGTAACGGCACCAGTTGCTGAAGCGGCTGCAGAAGTTACAGCAGAATAATTAAACTACATTAAAACCCAGGTAAAAAGGGGCTACGCGCCCCTTTTGCTATTAAAAAATTTAAGTTTTAGGAGCTAAAAATGGCCGAAATTACTGCATCAATGGTAAAAGAATTACGTGAGCGCACCGATGCGCCAATGATGGATTGCAAAAAAGCATTAACCGAAGCCGAAGGCGACATGACACGTGCAGAAGAAATTTTGCGTGTACGTTTTGGTAACCGCGCTAGTAAAGCGGCAGGCCGTGTGGCTGCTGAAGGTACTGTGGGCATATCAATTAGTGCCGATGGTAAATCTGGCGCAATGATTGAAGTAAACAGTGAGACGGATTTTTGTGCAAAAAATGAAGACTTTTTGGCATTTACACGCGAATTAGCAGCCCTTGTGGCGGCCAATAACGCTGCCGATATTGCCGCAGTTGGCGCATTAAGCATGCGTGGTGCGACGGTTGAAGAAACACGCGCACAATTAGTCGGTAAAATTGGCGAAAATATTACGCCACGTCGTTACGTTAAAATTAACGCAGCGGGCAAATTGGCTAGTTATGTACATGGCAGCAAAATCGGCGTGTTGGTCGATTTAGTGGGTGGCGATGAAACATTAGCCAAAGATATTGCCATGCACATTGCAGCAGCAAAACCAAAATCACTTGATGCATCTGGCATTGCACAAGATTTAATCGACACAGAACGCCGTGTTGCAATTGAAAAAGCCAAAGAAGCTGGCAAACCAGAGGCGATGCTAGAAAAAATTGCTGATGGCACCGTGGCAAAATTTTTAAAAGAAGTGACATTGCTAAGCCAAGTGTTTGTTAAAGATGACAAATTCACCATTGAATCTTTATTAAAATCACGCAACGCATCAGTGGCATCATTCACTATGTTTACGGTGGGTGAGGGCATTGAAAAGGCAGTTGTGGATTATGCGGCGGAAGTGGCTGCAGCCGCAAAAGTATAAGTAAAGTTTTAAAGTGATTATTAAAAAGTGGGCTTAGCGCCCACTTTTTTTCGGCCATTTTTTGCTAAAAACCAAGCAAATACGCCTACTTTATGCTTAAATAAGCAAAATTAAAATTAATAGGAAACACATGGCAAAACCTGCTTTTAAACGCATTCTTCTCAAGCTCTCTGGTGAAGCGCTAATGGGCGATGATGCCTATGGTATTAATCGCGCAACCATTACGAATATAGTTGCACAAGTAAAAGAGATTGTAGAGCTAGGCGTTGAAGTGGGCATTGTCATTGGTGGCGGTAATATTTTTCGCGGTGTAGCGCCCGCGGCGGACGGCATGGATAGAGCGCAGGCCGATTACATGGGCATGCTAGCTACGGTAATGAACGCGCTGGCGCTGCAAGATGCCATGCGCCATGTGGGTATAGAGGCGCGTGTGCAATCTGCACTGGGCATTGAGTTTGTAGAGCCTTATGTGCGTGCCAAAGCGCTGCGTGCGTTAGAAAAAGGCCGTGTAGTAATATTTGGTGCAGGTACTGGCAACCCTTTCTTTACCACAGATACCGCAGCTGCCTTGCGCGGTATGGAGATAGATGCAGAAATTGTATTAAAAGCTACCAAAGTGGATGGTATCTATACGGCAGATCCAAAAAAAGACCCGAAAGCGACCATGTACGAAACAGTGACTTTTGATGAGGCGATTACCAAAAACTTAAAAGTGATGGATGCCACTGCCTTTACCTTGTGTCGCGACCAAAAAATGCCGATAGCGGTATTCAATATTTTTAAAGCAGGCGCACTGAAAAGAGTGGTAATGGGCGAAAAAGAAGGTACTAAGGTTGTTGTATAAAATTAATAGTATAAAAGGTAATCGTTTAAAAGATTTTGTTGGGGAATGATATGTTAGAAGATATTAAAAAAACTGCCGATGGCAAAATGCAAAAATCGTTAGAATCATTAAAAAATGATTTGGCTAAAGTGCGTACAGGCCGCGCCCATACTGGTTTGTTAGATCATGTGATGGTGGAATATTACGGCAGTATGGTGGCAGTAAACCAAGTGGCCAACGTCAATTTAGGTGATGCACGCACCATAAATGTGCAACCTTACGAAAAAAACATGATAGGCAAAGTAGAAAAAGCCATACGTGATTGCGATTTGGGCCTAAACCCCGCCACCAATGGCGATTTGATTCGCGTGCCAATGCCCATGCTCACAGAAGAACGTCGCCGCGATTTAACCAAAATTGTACGTGCTGAGGCTGAAGGCGCAAAAGTGGCGATTCGCAACGTGCGCCGTGATGCTAACGATACGCTCAAAAAATTGCTTAAAGACAAAGAAATTAGTGAAGATGACGAGCGCCGAACGCAAGATGAGGTGCAAAAGCTAACTGATAAAACTGTTATTGAGGTAGATAGGCTGCTTAATGCTAAAGAAGTTGATTTGATGGCTGTTTAAGTTAAATTTATGGGTATATTTTCTAGTTCAACGCAAACCATTCCCGCAACTGGAGAGGTGCCAAATCATGTTGCGGTGATTATGGATGGCAATGGTCGTTGGGCTAGAAAGCGCTTTTTGCCTAGAGTTGCAGGCCATAAGCGCGGTGTAGATACGGTGCGCGATTTAGTCAAGCAGTGCGCAAAGCTTAACGTAAAATACTTAACATTATTTGCTTTTAGTAGCGAGAATTGGCGCCGCCCAGATGACGAAGTGTCATTTTTGATGGGCTTATTTATGGACGTGCTAAAGCGTGAAGTGCAAAAGTTGCACGAAAAAAACATACGCTTGGTGTTAATAGGTGATCGTGGGCGCTTTAATAAAGAGTTGATAAGCCAAATTGAAGCGTCAGAGCAACTTACCGCAAATAACACAGGTTTAACTCTAACAGTGGCAGCCAATTATGGTGGCCGCTGGGATATTTTAAATGCAACCAACCTGATGATTAGTAAAAATTCAAAAAAATCTACCAGTTACAAAGAAGAAGACCTAACGCCTTATTTGGCCATGCATTACGCGCCAGAACCCGATTTGTTTATTCGCACAGGTGGTGAAAAGCGCATCAGTAATTTTTTGCTGTGGCAATTGGCTTACGCCGAGTTTTATTTTACCGATACGCTATGGCCAGATTTTGACGATAAAGCGTTTCATTTGGCAATTCAATCTTACCAGCAACGCGAGCGCCGTTTTGGCCGCACTAGCGAACAGCTCACCAGTGAGCTTGTTGTTAAAAGCTAATGTTAAAAACGCGCATCATTACTGCACTTGGCTTGCTGGCTGTTTTTATACCTGCATTATTTTATTTACCAAATATATATTGGGTTATTGGCACACTGATTATTAGCTTACTGGCGCTATACGAGTGGGCTGGAATGATTCAATTATCCTCAAAACAACGTAATATTTACTTAGTAGTTGCCGCTTTTGCCGGCTCTCTGTTGGTATATTTAATAACCCAACAAGGTTTTCATTGGTTCTTTTTTCAATCGCTGAATATATTTTTTATGGCCGCTTTATTTTGGCTGTTTATTGTGCCTTTTTGGATGGCAAAAAAATGGTATTTTCACAATAAATGGTTGATGTCAGCACTAGGTTTGCTGCTAATGGCGGCTATGTGGATGGCGTTTATCTGCGCAAAAGGTGCAGACCCATGGCTGTTATTGAGTTTGTTGGCAACCATTTGGATTGCCGATAGCGCCGCTTATTTTGTGGGTAAAAATTTTGGTAAGCATAAGCTTGCTCCCAACATTAGCCCAGGCAAAACTTGGGAGGGCGTAATGGGTGCTTTAATCGCGGTGACTATTTTTGCAGCTGTTTTACACGCATGTTTTGACGAAATTCCTTTTGCTATTTTTCCTTTACTTTGGGTGGTTACCTTGTTGGGCGTGTTAGGTGATTTGTTTGAATCGCTGATGAAACGTCACGCCAACTTAAAAGACAGTGGCGACATGCTACCTGGCCACGGCGGTATCTTAGATCGCATCGATGGCATTATTCCCAGCTTGCCCATTGCCATTTTGATTATTTACAGTTACAACTTGTGGTGGCAATAGATTTGCAACATAAGACCATACAATTAAGACCATGCAAAACATCACTATTTTAGGCAGCACTGGCACTATCGGCAAGCAAACGCTAGATGTGATTGCGCGCCACCCCAGTTTATATAAAGCTTATGCGCTTGCCGCTAACAACAATGTCAGTGCGCTATTTGAACAATGTGTGCAATATAAACCCAGCTTTGCCGTGATGTTAAGCGAGAAGGCTGCGCACGAATTACGTCAACAATTAAAAGCTTATGGCAGCAAAACGCAAGTATTGGCGGGCATTAGCGGGCTAGAGCAAATTTCTAGTGATGATAATGTGCATAGCATAATGGCAGCGATTGTAGGCGCGGCAGGCCTTAAACCAGCCATGGCAGCAGCCAAAGCGGGCAAACGTATTCTGTTGGCCAATAAAGAAACGTTGGTGATGGCGGGCAGTTTGTTTATGGATGCTGTCAAAAAAGGTGGCGCGACCTTGCTGCCGATTGATAGTGAGCATAATGCAATCTTTCAAGTGATGCCGCCACGAGCCAATATCCATGCGCCTTCTGGCGGCATTGAGAATAATATTGAAAGCCATGGTGTTAAAAAAATTATATTAACGGCCTCTGGCGGGCCATTTAGAACATTCTCGCAAGAGCAGCTTAATCACGTCACACCCGAATTAGCCCTTAAGCACCCTAACTGGGTAATGGGCAGTAAAATTACCATTGATTCCGCCAGTCTGATGAATAAAGGCTTGGAGGTGATAGAGGCGCATTGGTTGTTTAATGCAAAACCTAGCCAAATCGAAGTCGTTGTACATCCACAAAGTATTATTCATTCGATGGTAGAGTACATTGATGGCAGTATTTTGGCGCAGCTGGGCAACCCCGATATGCGCACACCAATTGCTTACGCGCTGGCTTACCCAAGCCGCATTGAATCGGGCGTAGCATCACTTAACTTGCTAGAAATTGCTAAATTAGAATTTGAAGCGCCCGATACCAAGCGCTTCCCTTGTTTACAATTGGCTTACGATGCGCTGCATCAAGGCGGTACAGCACCAGCCATTTTAAATGCGGTCAACGAGGTGGCGGTGGCGGCGTTTTTAAATAAACAAATCCACTTTTTAGATATTCCTAAAATGATCGCCAATGCACTAAATAGCCTGCCAGCAAAACCTGTAATTTCGCTAGAACAATTGGTGGAAATAGATGCAGAAGCAAGACGCTTTGCACAGGCTAACATTGCAAAAAATACTGCTACATTGGCTGCAATCGCATGATAACAATACTCGCATTCATCGTCACTATTGGCTTATTAGTTACAATTCACGAATACGGCCATTTTCAAGTGGCGCGTTGGTGCAATGTCAAAGTACTTAAGTTTTCAATCGGTTTTGGCAAGCCTTTATTCACAAAAACCTTTGGCAAAGATAAAACAGAGTTTGTATTAGCGGCGATTCCGCTGGGCGGCTTCGTAAAAATGCTAGATGAAAGAGAGCTAAAAGCTGAGCAGGAAGCAGACCCGCAAGCAGCGCAGACGCATTACACAGAGGCCGATTTAAGCCACGCCTTTAATCGACAAACGGTGTGGAAGCGAATAGCGATTGTGCTGGCGGGGCCTTTAGCCAACTTGTTGCTAGCCATTGCAATATATAGCATCTTATTTATGTTGGGCGTAACGGTGGCAAAGCCTATTATTGGTGATGTGGCCGCCAACAGCTTGGCTGCGCAAGCCAGTATTAGCAAAGGTGAAGTCATTCAAAAAATTAACGATATGGCTGTGGATTCTTGGCAAGATGCACGTTGGTTATTGCTTAAAGCATCGTTAGATAATAAAACCATTAAAATTGAAGCCATTAATCAAAATAACGAGCTGTTTGAGCACACCTTAAGTCTAGGCAAAATTAGCACCAATGCAGAAATTGATATCTTAAAAAAAATTGGTATGAGCGAATTTAGGCCGAGCATTCCAGCCGTCATCGGTGAAATTTTACCCAGCAGCGCGGCTCAAAAAGCGGGCTTTAAAGCCAATGATAAAATTTTAAGTATAGATGGTGTGAATATTCTAGATTGGGAGCAAGTGGTGAATATTATCCAAGCAAGCCCCAATAAAAAGCTATGGTTTGAAGTGGCGCGCGCCAACAGAATCTTGCGATTTGCAGCGACACCTGAGCAGGTGGAATACAGCGGTGAGCAAATTGGCCGTATGGGTGCTGCTGTAAAAATAGATCAAAAAGAATTAGATAAGCTTTTGATAGAAATCAACTATTCACCACTGGCAAGCCTACAAAAAGCGCTTACTAAAACTTGGGATACTTCCATATTTAGCTTAAAAATGTTAGGTAAAATGTTGACTGGCCAAGTTTCTTTAAAAAGTATTAGCGGCCCTGTAACCATTGCCGATTATGCAGGAAAAAGTGCCAATATGGGCTTAAAAACCTTTTTAAGCTTTTTGGCTTTAGTTAGCATTAGCATTGGCGTGCTCAACCTTTTGCCAATTCCAGTGTTAGATGGCGGTCATTTGATGTATTATATGGTTGAGATTTTTAAAGGTTCGCCAGTTTCTGAGCCTATGATGCTGGCAGGCCAAAAGTTGGGTTTTGCCATATTGGGTTTGTTAATGACCATTGCTATTTTTAACGATTTCAGCAGGTTATTGACTTAATTAGCCAAATTTAAATAAACATGGATTAATAATTTGTTTACAGTGAATTACTTATTTAAAACACGACACATTTCTGCGCTTATCCTGGCAATGTTTAGCCATCAAGCCTTTGCGCTAGAGCCATTTGTTATCAAAGACATTCGGGTCGAAGGCTTGCAACGCACCGAGGCTGGCACCGTATTTACTTATTTGCCCGTGCAAGCTGGTGATGTGATGAGTGACGAAAAAGCCACGCAAGCGATCAAATCGTTGTACAACACGGGCTTTTTTAAGGATGTACGCATTGAAGCCGATGGCGATGTGCTGGTGATTACCGTGCAAGAGCGTTCAGCCATTGCTAAACTCGATTTTAGTGGCAATAAGTCGTTTCCATCAGACAAAATGGCTGAAAATTTAAAGCAAATTGGTATTTCAGAAGGCTTGATTTTTGATAAATCGCAGCTAGACCGCGCCGAACAAGAAATTAAACGTGCCTATTTAGCATCAGGTAAATATGGCGCAACCGTTAAAACCGTGGTCAGCCCGCTAGAACGTAACCGTGTTGCCGTGCGTTTTGAAATTGAAGAGGGCGTTGTTGCTAAAATTCGTGATATCAATATTGTGGGCAATAACGTCTACAGCACAGATGATTTACGTGCGGAGTTTTTACTAACAACGCCAAATTGGATGAGCTGGTGGAACAAAGATGACCAATATTCTAAGCAAAAACTCACAGCCGATTTGGAAACATTGAAGTCTTTTTACATGAATCAAGGTTATTTAGAATTTTCGATTGATTCTACGCAAGTGTCTATTTCGCCTGATAAACAAGACATTTACATTACTGTTAACGTGACCGAAGGCGAAAAATATACCATTAGCGATGTGAAGCTAGCGGGTGAGTTACAACTGCCAGAAGAAGAGCTTAAATCACTGGTAAAAATTAATAAAGGCGATACCTTTAACCGCCAATTAGTCACAGAAACCAGCAAGGCCATTGGCGATAGATTAGGCAATGAAGGCTATGCGTTTTCAAACGTGAATGCGATTCCAGAAATAAATAAACAAGATCACACCGCTGCATTTACCTTTTTCGTAGACCCTGGCAAGCGCGTGTATGTGCGACGCATTAATTTAACTGGTAATACGCGCACGCGCGATAATGTATTACGCCGCGAAATGCGCCAGCTGGAATCTGCTTGGTATGCTGGCGATAAAATTGCGCGCTCAAAAGAGCGTTTAGATAGGTTGCAATATTTTGATAGTGTTGATGTAGAAACACCAGCAGTGCCAGGCACCACAGACCAAGTGGATTTAAACGTGAATGTGACCGAAAAATCGACAGGTAGCATACAGTTTGGCGCGGGTTTATCGAGTAGTGAAGGTGTGGTGCTGGGCGTAACAGTGAATCAACCTAACTTTTTAGGCACTGGCAACCGTGTAAATACACAAATTAACACCAGCAAAACAAACACAGTGTATTCACTGTCATTTACCGACCCATACTTTACACCAGACGGCGTTAGTCGTGGTTTTGATATATATAGGCGTGACGTAGACACCTCTTCTAACAACAATATTGGTACTTATAACAGTCAATCTTATGGCGGTGGTATTCGTTTTGGTTTGCCTTTAAGTGAAAAAGATTTCTTGTCTGCTGGTTTAACCGCAGATTTTACTAATATTGATTTATCTAGCAATAGCCCAAAACAGTATTTGGATTTTTGTGGTAATAGCAAAGGCTGTACTAGCAACTCGCTACAAGTTGCCACTGCCTGGACGCACGATTCGCGTGATAACACCTTATTTCCTAACAAGGGCGTGCTACAAAGGTTAAGTGCAGAAGTTACTTTGCCAGTATTAGATTTAGAATATTACAAGCTAGAATACAAACACACATGGTTTAAAGACGTGACCAAAAACGTAACCTTTATGTTAAACGGCGAGCTTGGTTATGCTGATTCTTATGGCAGCAAACCATACCCATTCTTTAAAAACTTTTATGTGGGTGGCGTAAATTCGGTGCGCGGTTTCGACAATGGCTCAATTGGCCCTAGAGATATTGACCCTGGCACTAAAGAAGAATTTAATGTGGGTGGCACTACTCGCATGGTGGGCAATGCAGAGATATTTATTCCTGTACCGCTGATTAAAAACTCATCACAATTTCGCTTAAGTGCGTTTATAGATGGTGGCAATGTATACGGCAATAATGAGAGCATTAATTTGGGTGATTTACGCTATGGTGCTGGCGTTGGAGTAAGTTGGTTCTCTCCATTTGGACCATTAAAATTGGTGTTTGCAAAAGCACTTAATGCTAAAGAGGGCGATACAACACAAACATTGCAGTTCCAATTGGGCTCACAATTTTAAAAGTGGCCACTTAAAAGAAATATGATTTGCACATTTAATAGTAGAATGTGCAAATTCGCTAGGAGATTTGAATTGAATTATTTGGTAAAGATTTTATTTTTTGCAGTTTGCCTAATGGCCTCTAGCTTAAATGCGGCAGAGCTTAAAATTGGCTACGTGCAAGTGGATAAAATTTTGCAAGAAGCCCCACAAACTGCCGAGAGCGGTAAAAAACTTGAGCGCGAATTTAGCCCAAAATCACAAGAGCTAGACCGTATGCAAAAGCAAATTCGCGATATTGAAACTTTGCTAGATAAAGAAGGCGTGACGATTTCAGAGACGGAAAGACGCAACAAAGAGCGCGATGTTTCAAGCTTAAAAATTGAGTTTCAACGTAAACAACGCGAGCTGCGTGAAGATATTAATTTGCGTAAAAATGAAGAGTTATCTAGCCTACAAGACCGTATTAATGCAGCTGTGAAGACGGTTTCTGAAACAGATGGCTACGATTTGGTGGTTTACGGTGGTGTGGCGTACGCCAGCAAAAAAATTGATATTACCGATAAAGTATTAAAACTTTTGGGTAAAAAATAACCGTCAATAAGTGTTATGAAAATTTGCCATGCAACTCAATTTAACGTTACTGCAAATCACGCAACAATTAGGTGGTTCTATTGCAGGTGAGGCCGAAACGCATATCACTCGTGTTGGTTCATTGGCGTTGGCGCAAGCTGGCGCCATTAGTTTTTTTAGTGACACAAAATACACCGCACAACTCATTAATACCGCTGCCAGCACTGTTATTATTAAACCAGAGCATGCCGATTTAACTGATTTACCTAAAATTATCACTAATAACCCATATGCTTACTTTGCTAAGGTTTCTGCCTTATTAAACCCTGTGCATTCGCCTGCTAGGGGAGCTCATTCTAGTGCCGCTATCCATGCGGCTACCAAAGTGCCTGCTAGTTGCAGCATAGGTGCAAATGCAGTAATTGAAGCCAATGTTAAGCTATCTGAAAACGTGACAATTGGCGCAGGCTGTGTGATTGAGCGCAATAGCAGCATAGGCGAGAACACAACAATAGAAGCCAATGTCACTATTAAACATGGGTCGCAAATTGGCAAAAATTGCCATTTATTTTCAGGCTGTGTCATTGGTAATGACGGTTTTGGCTATGCAGAAGAAACTGCTGGTGATAGCAAGCATTGGGTGAAAATACCGCAAATTGGCCGCGTAGTCATTCACGATCATGTCGATATTGGTGCCAATACCACCATTGATCGTGGTGCAATAGATGACACGGTGATTGAAGAGGGCGTTAAATTAGATAACCTAATTCAAATCGCCCACAATTGCCGCATTGGCGCGCATACAGTGATTGCTGGCTGCACAGGTATTGCTGGCAGCGCAATCATCGGCAAGCATTGCAAAATTGGTGGTGCAGCGATGATATTAGGCCACTTAAACATTGCCGATAATGTCACCATATCGCCAGGTAGCATGATTATGCGCAGCATTAATAAAGCAGGTACTTACACTGCGCTCATGCCATCGCAAGTGCACGAAGATTGGCTGAAAACCGCCGCAAATATTCGCCATTTAAGCCCCCATTTAAGTCAATTAACAGATAAAATAAAAGCCTTAGAAGAAACTGTTGCAAAGCTGACTTTAGCTAGCAAATCCTAGCTTGCAAATCTATAGAGAACCTCATATGACTGATATTGCAGCATCAAATAAAGAAGACTCAAGCATGGATACGTCTATGGATATTCATGAGATTTTAGATCATTTGCCTCACCGCTATCCGTTTGTATTGATTGATCGCGTAATTTCGATGGAAATTGGTAAAGAAATAACAGCGCTTAAAAACGTCACCATCAATGAGCCTTTTTTCCCTGGGCATTTTCCGTATCATCCGGTTATGCCGGGTGTGTTGATTGTAGAAGCAATGGCGCAAGCCGCAGCTATACTATCTTTTAAAACCATGGGCAGCAAGCCGACCGATGATTCTGTGTATTATTTTGCTGGAATAGACAGCGCACGCTTTAAAAAGCCTGTATCACCTGGGGATCAAATTATTTTAAATGTAAAAATTGACCGTATTTTAAAAGGCATATGGAAATACACAGGTGTAGCTAAGGTGGATGGCGTAGTGGTGGCAGAGGCAAGCATGATGTGTATTTTGAAAGCCATAGAGAAAAATTAATAAAATAATAAATAACAAAATCAATTATTTAAAATTATAAATTAAAGTAAGAAATTAAGTAAAATGTCTGCTAATATACACCCAAGCGCAATTATCGATCCAAAAGCTGAGCTAGATTCTAGTGTCGAGGTTGGTGCGTTTACCACGATTGGTGCTGGCGTAAAAGTCGGTGCAAATACACGTATTGGCAGCCATGTTGTGCTAAAAGGCCCAACGACAATAGGCAAAAACAATCAGATTTTTCAGTTTTCATCATTAGGCGAGCAACCGCAAGATAAAAAATATGTAGATGAGCCGACAACGTTAGAGATTGGTGATAACAACACCATTCGTGAGTTTTGTACCTTTAATCGTGGCACCATTCAAGATAAAGGTGTGACTAAAATCGGCAATGACAACTGGATTATGGCTTACGTGCACATAGCGCATGACTGCACCATCGGCAACAACACCATTATGGCCAATAACAGCTCGCTGGCAGGCCACGTGGATATTCATGATTACGCCATTTTAGGTGGTTTCACGCTCATCCATCAGTTTTGCAAAGTAGGCGCGCATGTCATTACTGCGGTGGGCTCGGTGGTGTTTAAAGATATTCCACCATACATAACTGCCTCTGGTTACGATGCACAGCCGCACGGAATTAACGCTGAAGGCCTTAAACGGCGCGGCTTTGATGCAGACACAATTACGCAAATTAAACGCGCCTATAAAGCGCTGTATCGCAATAGTTTAACGTTAGAAGAAGCCAAATTAGAATTGGCCGAGATGCAAAAAAGCTGCAAACAAATTCAATTACTCACTGAATTTTTAGCAAGCAGCACCCGCGGCATAATACGTTAATATATGTCCGCTAAAATTTTTTAAGAAGTTGTATGCCAAAAATCGCAATAGTAGCCGGCGAGGCTTCTGGGGACTTGCTGGGTTTTCATTTAATGCGTGCGCTCAAAGCGCGACGTAGCGATTTAACATTTATTGGCATTGCCGGGCCAAAAATGGCGGCAGAAGGCGCCAAATCATTATTCCCCATCGAAAAGCTCTCCGTGCGTGGCTATGTAGAAGTACTAACCCATTTATATGGTTTGCTTAAATTACGTCGCAGCTTGCTTAAGCAATTGTTAGCCGAAAAGCCCGATATTTTTATTGGCGTAGATGCGCCAGATTTCAATTTTTGGTTAGAAAAAAAACTTAAGTCTCGCGGCATTCCCGCCATTCATTACGTTAGCCCATCTATTTGGGCTTGGCGCGGTGGGCGCATGGGCAAAATTAAACGTGCCGTATCGCATGTGTTGGCGCTATTTCCATTCGAGCCTGAATTGTACGAAAAAGCAGGCGTGCCAGTAACTTTTATTGGCCACCCACTGGCCGATGAAATGCCGCTAAAACCCAATAAACAAGATGCGCGCGACTTGCTTAAAATAGAAAATGGCAAGTTTATTGTCGCTATGTTGCCAGGCAGCCGCCAATCTGAAGTGCGCCAACATGCTGATTTATTTGTTAAAACTGCATTATTGATACACCAAGAAAACGTAAATACGCAGTTTTTGGTGCCATTAATTACGCGCGAAACGCGGCATATTTTTGAGCAAGCGCTATATAAAAACTTGCAAGAGCAAATGGCTAAAGAAAAAAATCAGCAAGATAAAGTAGATGCAGAACACCTAAACGCACCACATTTAGATCTCGACATTTTATTTGGTCATGCGCATGATGCGATGGAAGCCGCCGATGTGGTGCTGGTAGCCTCTGGTACCGCCACGCTAGAGGCCGCGCTACTTAAGCGCCCGATGGTGATTACCTATCGCATGCCAACACTTAGCTGGTGGATTTTAAAGCGCATGAATTATTTGCCATATGTAGGGTTACCCAATATTTTAGCGGGTAAATTTGTGGTGCCAGAACTGCTGCAAAAAGAAGCCACACCACAAAAACTGGCCGATGCCGTTTCTTTATTATTAGTAGATAAAACCAAAATTAAAGAAATTGAACAAGAATTTATAGCAATTCATAAAAGCTTAAAGCAGGATAGCGCTAAAAAAGCCGCGCAAGTGGTTTTGGGTTATCTTTAGAGTTGCATTTTATGTAATAAGTTATAAGTCTAATACCTTTATTCGTCATTCAGAGCCTAAAGTTTTCCTTAGGCGAAGAATCCAGAACTTTGTAGACTATTCACTGGATTCTTCGCTACGCTCTGAATGACATAGTTTTTATGTAGGGTTTGGTAGATGTTTTTTAATGAATCGACTTTTATCTTTTTCAAGATTTTAAATCATGCAACTAATCTGTGGTGTGGATGAAGCAGGGCGCGGGCCTCTGGCCGGTAGTGTTTATGCGGCTGCCGTGATATTAGATGTGAATAACCCAATTATCGGCTTGGCGGATTCCAAAAAACTCTCAGAGAAAAAACGTGATTTTTTAAGCGGTGAAATCAAAACCAGAGCGCTGGCGTGGGGCATTGCCAGTTGCACTTGCCAAGAAATCGACGAAATCAATATTCTGCAAGCAAGCCTACTGGCCATGAAGCGCGCCATAGAGGCTATGCAAGCACAATTGAGTATAACGCCAGATATGGGTGAAATATTAGTTCAAGTAGACGGTAATAAATGCCCAAAAATCAGCTTGCCATGCGAGGCGATTGTGAAGGGCGATAGCAAAGTGCAAGCTATTTCGGCCGCGTCCATTTTGGCAAAAGTTGCGCGCGATGCCGAGTTGTATACATTAGATAAAATCTACCCGCAATACAGTTTTGCTAAACATAAAGGCTACCCAACAGCCGCACACCTATTGGCTTTGCATGTGCATGGCATTTGTCCGCAGCATCGTTTGAGTTACACGCCCGTTAAAGTTTTAGCAAACAAGTAAGATTTATACAGCTGTGGCTGAGATAACTTTCGTTTGGTTGTCTTGGCTATCCCAAAGTACACAAAAGTAGGCGGCACCTTGTATCGCAATGAAATGTCGCTCTATGAATAGTCGTAATCTAGTTAAATCTTCCCATAGGATATAAGCTTTTTGTTCATGGAGTTTGGTATGTATATCTCGAACATATGGATTGGTCTCATGTAACCACGCATGTAACGATTGATAAATTTTGATGAGTTCATCATGTGTAAGACGTCTATTTGTTATACCCTCAACCACAGTTTTGACATCATCTTCCCTATACTCATCGGCTGTAGCTTGTCGGATAAGGCTTGGACTCGGAAGGGTTAAAATATTTTTAGTTTTAAGACTTTTAAAAATATTTTCCGCACTCCATTGACCTCGTGCGTCTCGAGGGACGGTTTTTAATCCGTTCTCAATTGCTACTAAACATCCAAAAGCTATGCCTTCAATAATTTTCCGACCGTGGAAAGCAGCAGTTTCTGCCCTTGCATATGGTTCAGAAGACGCTGTACGCATCGACTCAATAATTTCAAAGCGGTCTCGTATGGTCAGCATTAACGAATAATAAGTTTCCCCTGGGTTCATAATATGTCAGCTCGCCAGTAACAAAAACACTGTCGGTTTTTTGTTTAAATCTGGCAACGCGCTTTGTTTCCACTCACTGATACGTTTAGTCACTATCATTTCATCTAGCAAGCTGACCTGCGAGGCAATACACAAGCGAGCATTAGCGTTGCAGGTGCTTAAAATTGCTTCTAACATGTGTTGGTTGCGGTAGGGCGTTTCGATGAAAATTTGCGTCTCGTTGTGGGTTTGTGCGCGTTTTTCGATTTCTTTAAGCTTCATATTGCGTGCTTGTTTATCCACTGGCAAATAGCCTAAAAAAGCGAACTGCTGGCCGTTTAAACCGCTTGCCATTAAGCTAAGTAATATAGAGCTTGGGCCAACAAATGGCACGACTTTAATATTTTTTTTGTGTGCTAGTGCCACCAATTTTGCACCTGGGTCGGCTACGCCAGGGCAGCCCGCATCAGACATTAACCCAACATCTTTGCCTGCCAACAACGGCGCTAATAGCGCGGCTACGTCTTTGTCTTGCGTGTGTTCGTTAAGCAAATTAAGCGAGAGCTCGCGCACGGGTTTGGCGGTTTTAATGGCGCTTAAAAATTGACGGGCAGGTTTTTCAGTTTCTACAACAAAATGCTCAAGGTTTTGAGCGGTAGCGATGACATTGGGCGGCAAACTGCTGGGTAAAAGTGCTGCAATATCGTCGTCACCAAGCGTGACTGGGATGAGGTAAAGTGTGCCGTATAGAGTATTGATAGTCATTACTGTGATTGTAGCAATTAAAAAAACCACCGTCATTCAGAGCCTAGGTTTTATTTAGGCGAAGAATCCAGACTCGAGATATTTTACTGGATTCTTCGCT
>JANOYU010000016.1:0-7972 GCA_031429035.1 Methylophilaceae bacterium | reverse complement strand
CTTTGGCCTTACCAGTAAAAAACGCAGCTTGATGCAATTACGCACACTGGTCGATTGGACTATTACGCCGCATTTATTGGCGATTCCAGGCGTGGCCGATGTTAACGTGTTTGGCGGCGAAGTGCGGCAGTTTCAGGTACAAGTTGACCCAACAAAACTGCTGCAATATCAACTGAATTTAAATGACGTGGTGGCCGCCACGCAGCGTGCCACCGGTGTTTCTGGCGCAGGTTACATTCAAAACAGCAACCAGCGCATTATTGTAAATACCGAAGGCCAAGCCACCAATGCAGCCACCTTAGCCAAGGCCGTTATCACACACAAAAACGGCCTCAGTATTAAGTTAGGCGACGTGGGCAGCGTGGTGGAAGGCGCTGCGCCTTCTATTAGCGCTGCGGCCATTAATACAGAAACAGGCATTTATTTATCGGTACAAGGGCAGCTGGGAGCCAATACCCATGCGGTTACCCAAGCCATTGAAGCGGCGCTGCAAGAACTAAAACCCAGCTTACAAACGCAGCAAGTACAAATGCACGAAGGCTTGTTTCGCCCTGCCAACTTTATTGATACGGCGCTGCAAGGCGTGCGTGCCGATATTCTGATTGGCTCCATTTTAGTCATTGGTATTTTGTTCTTATTTTTGTTTAACGCACGCACTGCATTTATCTCGGCCACCGCTATTCCGCTATCTTTACTCACTGCTATTGTGGTGATGAGCTATTTTGGAATAGGATTAAATATCATGGTGTTAGGCGGCTTAGCTATTGCATTAGGTGAGGTTGTAGATGATGCCATAATTGATACCGAAAACATATTCCGTCGCCTCCGTGAAAACCGCAGCCTAGCCCTGCCCTTGCCAATTCATCAGGTAGTTTACAACGCATCAATGGAAGTGCGTAGCTCTGTGCTGTACGCAACAATTATCGTGGTGTTGGTGTTTATGCCGCTGCTTACTTTAAGCGGTGTGGCAGGCAAGCTATTCGCGCCGCTGGGCTTTGCTTACATTTTGGCTATTTTAGCTTCGCTGCTTATCGCGCTTACGCTGACGCCTGCGCTGTGCTATGTGATGCTGGGCAACGCAAATTTAGATGCAGGCGATCCGCCAGTGATTCGGTGGATGAAAACGCGCTATGTGAAACTGCTGCACAGCATCGAAAAGCAATATAAAACCATCATTGCGGTAAGCTTTTTGTTGATTACATTAGGGCTTGGCATTTTGCCGCTGTTTAAAAGTCAGTTTATCCCTGCCCTGCACGAAGGCCATTTTATTATGCACATGACCGCCGTACCAGGCACGTCAGAGGGCGAATCGCTGCGTTTAGGCAAACAAGTGGCTAAGGTGTTAGGCAAAATTGAAGGCGTAAAATCAGTCACGCAATGGGTGGGCCGCGCGCAAAATGGTGCCGATACGTTTGGCACGCATTACAGCGAATTTGAAATTGAAATTGGTACGCTTTCGGGGCAAGAGCAAGACCGTATTTTGGCGGATATTCGCGAAGAACTGGCTGGGGAGGCCGTGGATACTGATGGTGACGGCAAAGCAGAAATTGGCTTTGTGGGCGTTAATTTTGCCATCAATACATTTTTAACCGAGCGCATTGAAGAAACCATTTCTGGCTATGCTGCCAACACGGTGATTAACATTTACGGCAGCGATTTAGACGCGCTAGACCGCGATGCGCAAAAAATTGCAGGGCTAGTTTCTAGCATTAAAGGTGCAAGTGATGTGTTGGTGCAATCGCCACCTGGTACGCCACAAGTGGCGATTCGGCTGCGCCCAGATAAACTCTCTACCTGGGGTTTGCAAGCAGTCGATGTGCTGGATACTATTCGCGCTGCTAACGAGAGCGTGCCTGTATCGCAAGTATATATTGGCAGCCGCGTGGTGGGCGTAAGCGTGGTGCTAAATGAAGAAGCGCGTGACGATGTGGAAGACCTTGGCAATATTCCGCTGTTTAACCCAGATGGGAAAATTTTGCACTTAAAAGATGTGGCGTTTATTACGCAAGAAAATGGCCGCTCTAAAATATTGCATGCAGGCGCCAAACGCATACAAACCGTTACCAGCAATGTGCAAGGCCGCGATGTAGCCAGCTTTACCGCCGAGCTTAAAGCGCGCATTAAAGCCGAGGTTAATTTAAGCGCAGGCAGTTATGTAGAATTTACTGGCGAGGCCGAAGCCAACGCCAAATCGCGCGAAGATTTAATTGTGCATTCGCTGCTGGCTGGCGTCGCGATATTTTTGATGTTGTACATTGCCTTTGGCAGCCTACGTAACTTGCTGCTCACCTTTGCAAATCTACCATTTGCCCTTATTGGCGGCGTGCTGGCAGCGCTATTTACCGGTGGTTGGATATCGCTTGGCTCGCTAGTCGGCTTTGTCACGCTTTTTGGCATTACCCTGCGAAATTCGATTATGTTAGTTTCTCACTACCAACATTTGGTGAATGCAGAAAACTGCGTATGGAACTTAGAAACCTGCATTCGCGGCGCGTCAGAGCGCTTGCCATCTATTTTGATGACTGCGCTAGTCACCGCGCTAGGCTTGCTGCCGCTGGCTATTGGCAGCGGACAACCTGGGCGTGAGATTGAAGGGCCAATGGCGACGATTATTGTCGGTGGATTAATTACCTCGACCATTTTAAACTTGCTGATTTTACCAACGATTATGTTGCACTTTGGGCGATTTGAAAAACAGGGGCAGGTTTGAAAAACAAGCTATTGAATAAATAAAATAGTACTTATCAAACATAACTTTAAATAGCCGCCCTGCGACCCGCATGGATATTGGCTCGTAGAGCATGTCCTACCCATTCGTATGGTTTAAAAACCCCTTGCAGCGCCTTCGGCTTGAGCGGCAGATGATAGACGGCGAGGACTGTTTGAGTGCTGAAAGCGCGAGTTCCGCAGCCGACACTCAGATGCGGCGCTAAGAACGAAGGATAAAGCGGCAGCGGGGTGTGATTTTCTTTGATTACTTTCTTTTGCACAAACAAAAGAAAGTGATTAGGTGTCGGGCTACCCCCGACTAATGCCGAGACATTTTACCCTCACCCCAACCCTCTCCCTTAAAGGGCGAGGGAATAACGGAATGACGGCAGAGTTAATCATATTTAATATACTTAAACCGCGCATCCTCATTCGGCGTACCTTCCAATGCACTTTTTGAACCGTCCGCCTTCGTCTCCAATGCAGGTTGCCAGCCAATTACCGCCTCAATCTTCGCAGCCAATTCAAAGTCTTTATCGGTGATACCTTTGGCATCATGCGTTTGCAGTTTTACAATCACAAACGCATAACTAACCGCTAAATCTGGGTGGTGCCAAGCGGCTTCGGCCAAGTGACCTAGCGCATTCACCACCATCAGCGTGGCTTTCCAGCCGCTGGTTTTATATTTACGGCGAATCCAGCCAGCCTCAAAATACCAATGCGGCAGCTCGGCAGCCAAGCGCGCATTAATTTCTTGCTCTGAATATACTTTTGCAGTCATTAATTTTGTTGCAATACCCGTTTTTATTAATTAACCAAAGAGGCAAATTCTTCTAGCTTTTTGCCGTAAACATCGCCATTCATACTGCACGTACCTTCGTTAAAATGCGCATAATCGCCTTTTTTAACCACCCAGGTAGAAAAAGGCTGCTCGCTAATAAAGTTTTGAAAAGCAAAATCTACCAAGCCATCTTCTGTAATGGCTTTTAGGCTGAGTTTTGATTCATTTGGCTTATCTGATTTAAGCAATATTAAGTGCGTGGCACCCATTTTTTGCGCCAACCAAGCGGCAATGCTATCAGATGTTACATGCCAATTTTGCGGAATGCTGTCATCTGCCAGCACCATTTGGCTAGGCAGCCACACAATGGCGCGGTGTTGCCAAGTGCGCTGGTCTATTTCAAACTCGTTAGCTGCGGTGGCTAAATGCGGATTAATACCGTGCAAGACATGACCAAACTGATCCATCGCCAGCACCGCTAATCGATGTGCACAGGTATCGCTAATTTTAGATAATTTTTGTGCATCGCGCACTGCATTAGCAAACACGCCACCACCTGGCACAACGATAATTTTGCCGTCGCTGTATTTAACGAAGATTTCTAGCCAACGTTCTAGCTCTGGCGAGCCTAATAAGCTACCGCCAATTTTTACTACCCACATGTATGGACCCCTAAAATGATTTTTCATTTTGGTCCTGACTATTCCTTTCGACCGTAATTGGAACTACAGTAATCGAAATTTCGGTAAATATTTCTAAAAATATTACCCTTAAAAATGGCTTTGCATTTTTATTTTTGTTGTTTAAAACTATAGTTAAGAAGCTTAATCAGAGCCTCGTAAAATACTTTATTATTGTTGTAAAACTAGATGCTTTATCAAGCGTTTCGGCATATTCTTTTGCTACGTCAGAATCCGCTACTATACCACCACCCGCATAAAAACTTAAGTGACTTTTAGCGACTACTGCCGTGCGAATAGCAATATTCGTATCCATATTGCCATCAAAACTAACATAACCAATGGCACCACAGTAAACGCCACGCCTGTGTGGCTCTAGTTCTTCAATAATCTGCATGGCGCGTAATTTTGGCGCACCAGTAATCGAGCCACCCGGGAAACTATTGCGCAATACATCTATGGCAGTTTTATTTGCTTTAAGTTTACCCACCACAATACTCACCAAATGATGCACATTGGCAAAGCTTTGCAGCTGAAACAGCTTGGTCACGCGCACTTTATCGCAACTTTTGCTTAAATCATTGCGTAGCAAATCCACAATCATCACATTTTCTGCTTTATCTTTAGCGCTGGTCAATAGCTCGTTAGCGTAAGCTAAATCTTGTGCGGGGTCGCTCGATCGTGGCCGTGTGCCTTTAATGGGGCGGGTTTCCACGTGATTACCGTTGACCTGAATAAAACGCTCTGGCGAGTTTGAAAGTACCTGAAACTGCTCTTTTTCGTTAAGCGGCAACTGCATAAAAGCCATAAAAGGCGCGGGGCTGTGTGTGCGTAGTTTTTTGTACATTTGCCACGCATCGCCCTGCACCTGCGCACTAAAACGCTGCGCAAGGTTAACTTGATAGCAATCGCCCGCCGTGATGTAATTTTTAATTTTGTTAAATGCTTGCGCATATTGTGATTGCGGCAAGTTATAACTAATATTAGAAACAACTTCAAACGCATTATTCATTTCTGGCATGCCACAAGGCGCATAGAATAAGGCTTGCAGCCTTGCCAAATTTTCTCGTGCGTTTGCTTGCATGCCATGTGAGGCCAAATAACACCGTTTCTCACGATGATCGACAACAATCGCCCAATCGTAAATGCCTATCATCATCTCGGGTAATTGCGTGTCATTTGCCGCAATGCGGGGCAGCTTTTCTAGCCTGCGACCTAAATCGTAGCCAAAATAGCCCAACGCCCCGCCGGCAAAAGGTAAAGTCCCGCCAGCAAATGGTAAAGTGCCGCCTGTGAAAGGTAAATCTGAAGTTGGCGCAGGATATTGCGCAAGAATATTATTAAGCAATAAAAATGGGTCATCATTTGAACGCGCCACTTTGCCATCTTGCGTGATTTCAGTTTGCTCGCCGCGCGTGACCAATGTGATAAACGGCTCTGCCACCAAAATATCGTAGCGCCCATATTGGCTGCCAGCCATACCAGTATTGGCATCTAGCATTTGGCCGCTGTCTAATATTATCGCCCACGGCTGCTGCGCAATGCGCTCAAACAACTGCGCACTATCGTGGTGATAAGGAAGTTGGTGAATTAGCATGGTTTTTTATACAAACTCAGCTTTTACGCGTAAATAAGCTACGGCGTAGGCAGGAAAACATACTTCAATTTGATGTTGCTTGCTTAAATCGATATGGCCTGTAGGCCGCATGGCTATTGCCTCACAGGCATGCTTAAATTCATGATTTAAATCAGCCGCAATGGCTTTGACCAAAAAACTGCCCGCGCCCGCGCCAATAATTAGCATATTCGGTTTTAGCTGTTTTTGCATGGCAGTTTTAATTTGGTTAGCATGAATACTACGACAAGCAAACGCCAATTTAATCCATTTTGCCATTTCGTTATTTTTTGGGCTTTTATCAACGTCATGCCCAATCATTCTGGCTAGTCTGCGGGCAGATTCTAGCTGCGTTTTGCCTTTGCCATCGGCGGTTTCTGCATCATCTGTCTCAATCTCGCCCGTTAATCGGTACACATCGGCCATGGTGGCGAAATATTCTGCTGCGACATTCACCTGAACCATTTCATTATCATCATCAAATGGCAGCTTTTGCGCCAGCGCCATCACTGGCGTGCGCACTACGCCTGTATAAACAAGGCTGTCCGCTGCCATACGATACGCATCCGAAATACCTTCTGAAACCACTTTGCCGTTTGCTATCGCAATAATATCAGTGGTGGTGCTGCCAATATCGACAAATAATGCGTTTGGCGCTTGCAAGGCCACACAACACGCACTAGCGTGCCAATTGGCCGATGCAATACAACTGGCATAACGCGGTACGTCAAACTGGCGTACAAAGCTTGGTTGATATTTTATTTCGCCACCCTCATTAGTATCATCTTTAGCATCAACGCTAGCAGCCGCATAAAACCACACATTTTCGCCCAGCAAATCGCTAGCAGTTTTGGCAATTTCGCACACGCCTTGGTGACGGTTTTCAAACAAATCCACCAGCTCGCCTGTCATGGTTATCGCATGGCATGCGCTGATTCTATTAACATCGCAAGGCTCTATTTGTAAGGCTTGCAGAGCATGCAAAATCGCACGCTGTAAATAATCCAGCCCTTTCCACAATGGACAAGACAGTTGTAAACAATCGATAACCTCACCTTTTGCATTTAACAACACCGCTTTTAAATGCGCGCCGCCAATATCCCAGCCAATGGTGGGTGAATTTGAAAAATTAGACATTGATAATGACCAAGTTT
The DNA here is from genome assembly GCA_031429035.1 of Methylophilaceae bacterium. Classification (GTDB taxonomy): domain Bacteria; phylum Pseudomonadota; class Gammaproteobacteria; order Burkholderiales; family Methylophilaceae; genus Methylotenera_A. The sequence goes on along the minus strand of JANOYU010000016.1, from coordinate 1,033 downwards.
CTTTGCAGCGTTGGCCACACAAAGTCTGCGTTTGCTAGCGTGTTAATAATCAACTCAGCTGGGTTTGCGCCAATAGATTCGCGTAAACCCGCGTATGTTGTCGTCAACCGCGGGTTAATTTCCACCACCACTATTTCATCTTCATCCACAATCACATCAATACCGACATAACCAGCTAAATCGGGCAGCGTTTGTGCAATTTTATTGGCGATAAATGTAAATTGTGGCCAATAATCGCGCATGCCATTTACCACGCCGCCAGTGTAGCTAAGCATTTGATTATTAATCTCTATTTCTTGCGAATTGCAACTTAATAAGTGCGCTTTACCATGGCGCATCACGCAAGAAATACTGGCGGCATCGCCGGGTTGAAAAGCTTGAATAACATGGGTAAATTGTTTGTGATTATCCTCTATCCAATCTTCTAAATCATCCGGGTTATTAAAGCAAACCGTATCGCTGCAGCCCGCACCATCATTGGGTTTGGCCAGCCAAATCCAATGGCTGCGTGGCCAATTATCGTATGTATGCGTGGGAATACAGGCGATTTCTGCCGCTTCTAAGGCCAAATAAGTGGCCATTTTTTCGCTGCAAATTTTAATAGAATCTAGCCCACAACCTAATACCAGCTTGCCTTGCAGGCTTGCCATTTGCGTCAGATTTTGCAAAACGCCACCCGTTTCTGGCGCAATAATCCACACTGCATCTGCCTCAGCAATCATGCTTTTCCAAATAGCCCAAACATCATCATCTTTTTTGATTGGCCTGCAGGCCGCATGGATATTGGCTTGCAGAGCATTATTTTTTACTCGCGCATCAATTGTGGTAATAATTTCGTATGATAACTCGCTTAAATCAGCCAATAATGCATCGCGCATTAGCGCGCCCTCTTTTAGCAGGCTATCTGGCATTGGCTCACCACATAAGCCGCCGCCAGTGATAAACTCGCATACAAATATTTTTTTTATAGGCTTATGTTGCAAGTTATCCCCGTTATCGATTTAAAAGGCAATAATGTCGTGCATGCCAAACA
>JANOYU010000015.1:0-7925 GCA_031429035.1 Methylophilaceae bacterium | reverse complement strand
CGGCCCCATTTCAGAGGCAATGCCAGCAGGCAATTTTTCTTTTACCTGTGCAATACGCTCTGCCACTAGCTGCCGTGCAAAATAAATATTAGTACCTTCTTTAAACACCACCGTCACTTGCGATAAACCATAACGCGAAATTGATCGTGTTTCTTCCAAATTGGGCAATCCCGCCATCGCCGTTTCTAACAAGTAGGTAATGCGCTGCTCGGTTTCCAGCGGCGAATACCCTGGTGCTGCTGAGTTAATTTGTACTTGTACATTGGTAATATCAGGCACTGCGTCAATTGGCAGATGTTGATAGCTGACAATGCCCAACGTCGCCACACCCAAACTAATCAGCATCACTAGCCAACGTTGGTCAATGGCAGATGTGATTAACTTTTCAAAAAAGCCGCGTGCTTTGTGCGGGTCTACGTCACTGCTCTCTGGTCTTTTAGTGGTCATGGCTGGCTCCTGCTTTGCCTAGCTCTGCTTTTACCACAAAGCTATTTCCCGCCGCATACTGCTCACCTTCGTTTAAACCAGACAGCACTTCTACATATTTACTGTCACGACGACCTAACTCAACAGGCCGCGCTTCAAAATTATCGCCATAACGGCCAAATACCACATTGCCATACTGCAGGCTTTGTATGGCCTCTAGCGACACTGCCAGTGGCACATTGACTTCATCGGCCACCAAGTCAATATTGACAGGTAAGCCCGCCAGCCAATTTCTTTTTTGATTATTCAATACCACTCGCGCAGTAGCGGTGCGGCTTTGCGCGTCGATAAGCGGGGCAATATAAGTGATTTTTCCAGCTTCAGTTTGTGCAAATGCAGTGGCGCCCACGGTGACACTTTGGCCAACCTTAACTACCCCTAAATCTTTAGTGGGAATGCTCATCTCTACCCACACCGTGTTTAAATCGGCCACTTCAAACAATATTTGCGACAGTTCAATCACTTGCCCGCTCACCACCTGCTTGCGCGTTATCACACCATTAATAGGCGATTTAAGCGCATAACCGCCAGCTGTTACATCCATACTGGTAAGCCGCTGCTGTTGTCGTGCCAGCTCAATTTCTGCCAATTGCACATCATTTTTTGCGGCTAGATAATCTTGCTCGGCGGATATTTTCTCGCGCCACAGCGTTTCTTCGCGCACTAGTGTGGTTTTAGCTAAACTTAAGCGTTGTCGCGCAGCAGCTAAATCGCCACGATTTTCAACCAATGTAGGGTTGGCAATAATCGCCAGTATTTGGCCTTTTTTAACTGTGTCGCCCACATTGGCAGTTACATTATTGGCCACGCCACTTACGCGTGGTAGCACTTGCACGGCATTGTCAGCGTTGAGTTTAATTTCACCAATTAAGCGCAAATTGGTTTGAATGTTAGCGGGCGCGGCGGTTAGCACTTCTATGGCGTTATGTTTTAACTGCTCATTGGTTAATGTCACCCTCGCTTCTACCTGGTCGTAGCCAAATGTATACGCTTTTCCTGCATGTGTTGCATTTATATTCACTTTGAATGAATGCGGCTCGGTGACGATATTTTTTGCAGTTAAATAATCATTTTCTGGCGCAAATTTAAATGTTTCTACATCGCGGCCTAAGCGTGACACTTTTAATGCAATCGCAGAATCTTTTGGCGCAAGCTGCTTGCCATTTAAATAGCCATACAGTCTAAATTGTGGCGGCTGATTTTGTTCAAAAATGGTCACTTCCACCGCATAAATCCCATCGGTAAGCAATTTGCCACCATGCGGCCCTTTAACGCTTTCTGTAGCCATTGCGGCATGGTCATGTTCGTCATCACTATCTTTTTGTATTTTTTGTGTCGGCATTTGGTGATCTTTTGTGTGGTCATGCCCTGCTTCACCATGTTTAGGCGGCATCACAACGTCAGCATCTTCTAGATGACCTTCATGTTCAGCACCTGCTTCTTCCGCATGTTCACCATGCTCATCCATTACAGGTTTATCTGTGTTTAAAATCAAGCCTGCTGCTGCAATACCAACTAAGATAATGGCAATCACTAGCCACATTTGTTTGCTTATTTTCATGGTAATTCCTTAAAGTTTGTTCCTAATATATTCTGTATATCTGCCTCTGCAAGGCGCGCCAATGCTAGCGTTTGCAGGTGTTGTGATTTTGCCTGAAATAAGGTGCGTTGAGCATCTAGCACTTCTAAAAAGCTAAATTTGCCAAATTCAAAGCCTTTACGCGCCGCATCATAAGCACTTTGTGCGCCGGGCAAAATGTCATTTTTGTACATATTGCTGGCTTCCACTTGCAATTGTCTGCGGCTATAAGCATCGCCTAAATCAGTTTTTAACTGGTTTTCTAGAGCAGCTTTTTCATCTATCGATTGAAATTCGCGTGCCCTAGCGCTTTGTACATTACCTTGATTTTTATCAAACACGGGAATGGGTATCGATAAACCAATAATCGCTTGGGTAATGCCGCCCAGCTCTTCATTACGTTGTGCGCCTAGGCTGAGCGTCACATCTGGCGTTTGTTTCGATTGCTCTATAGCGCTTAAAGCTTGTTTTTGCGTAATTGCTAACGATGCCTTTTTAAGGCGCGGTGAATCTGCAACTTGTGTCATTAAATCTTCAAGTGTTGGTATATTGTTCAGTTTATCCAAATCACCCACTGCGGCATACCCCTCATGGTTATTGGCTTGCAGGCCATTCGACCACAAGCTTGCTAAACGCTGTTTGGCAGCAGCTAATTGTTGATTAGCACTGGCCAGCTCTATTTTTAAACCCGCCTCGGCTACTTTTGCTTTAGTTTCTTCTACTGGCGAAACTTTGCCTGCTAGCACGCGCTTAGCGGTGGCTTCTTTTGAGGTGGTGGCAATTTGCAATAGCTCAGTTGCCAATATTTGCGCTTGTTGCGCGGCTAACACTTGGTAAAAAGCTGCGTAGGTTTTTGCACTAATTTCTGCTTGCGTAATGCGAATATCTGCATCGGCCATAGATAAAGCCGCATCGGCCGCTGCCATGCGTTTATCGCGCTTGCCTGCGGTTTCTAACTGCTGGCTGATGGCAATACTGGCAATGCGGTTTTGACTGCGTAAATCTGCAACTTGCCCAGATAGCGTGGGGTTGGGGCGTGATGCAGCTTGCAAAGCTAACGCGCTTTCAACTTCGCGCCCGCGCATGGCCACCGCAATCGTTGGGTTGGCTTGTAATGCAAGCGCTGTGGCTTGCTGCAAGCTAATCGCTTCTTCAGCTGCGGCTAGATTGCAACTTAAAACCGTGCTGAATAAAACTAATAATACAAATTTTGTCATGCGCATGCCGCTCTCCTAAAAATAGAAAAATCGGCGAGCGTATTTACGTAGATTTATGTTGGCTGAAATGCTCGCCGAGTTAGACGAGCGGTGCCCAATTGGGGCGTTCTGGTTGATAGTTGGGTGGGGAGTGATAAGTGAATAAATATGGTGTTGTTACCTGGGTAGTTTGCTGTTCAAACATCGGCATAACATAACCAATCAGCTCGCCACAAGAAAGATGAAAAAAGCCCAAATGCAAATGGCTGTCTAGTTTTTTAATGTCTTGATTATCTGGCTGGCTTGAGTTTGCATCCGAGCTAGATGCATCGGCATCATGCTCATGATGACCAAAATGTGTTTGTGTATCGTGTGCATCATGCATGTCATAGCTTGCTACCATCGCCCATGTGTATTGCAGCGGTAGCAAACATAACATCAAAATTAAAAATACTTTTTTCATTTAAGCATTAAGTTTACTACAAACAATAGAAAGTTCAATCTGCACGAGCAAATCGGACAACAGATAAAATTTAAGAAAGGTCATAAAGTTTGGCGCGATATTTGCTAAAATACATTTTTCTGTACAAAGATTGCCTAAATGAAATCAGCCAAAACCATCTCTGCTTTGCCAAAACTCACCCCCATCAAACAGGCGTTGCACAACCATTTGGTGTTTTCGTGTTTTAAAACTGAGTCCGCAGCAACGCCTAGAGATTGGTATCAAGCGACTGCTTACGCGGTGCGCGATCATGTGGTGGAGCGCTGGATTAAAACCACCGATGCCTATTATCAGCAAGATCCAAAACGTGTTTATTATTTATCGCTGGAGTTTTTAATTGGTCGTATGCTGAGTAATGCTGCACTAAATTTGGGCGTGCAGGACGAATTAAGTGCAGGTTTGGCAGCTTTGGGTCGCAACATGGAATCTGCTGCCGAGATGGAAAATGATGCCGCGCTTGGTAATGGCGGTTTAGGGCGTTTAGCAGCGTGCTTTTTAGATTCGATGGCCACCATGGATATCCCTGCTGCAGGCTATGGCATTCGCTACGAGTACGGCATGTTTAAACAAAGCATTGAGCATGGCCAGCAAGTTGAAAACCCTGATAACTGGCTGCGTTATGGCAATGTGTGGGAGTTTCAACGGCCAGAAGCGACTTATGATATTAATTTTTATGGCCATGTGGTGCCAGTAAAAGAGGGCAAAGGCATTGCCCACCACTGGGTAAACACGCAGCGCGTGGTAGCCATGGCGTACGATGTGCCAGTGCCAGGTTATGGCACCGAAACGGTGAATAACTTGCGCTTGTGGTCTGCCAAAGCCACTAAAGATTTTGATTTACGCCAGTTTAACGATGGCAACTATGACGAAGCGGTGGAAGAGCGCACTGATTCAGAAACGATTTCACGTATTTTATACCCGAATGATGCTTCGGCTTCGGGCCGAGAGCTGCGTTTAAAGCAGCAATACTTTTTTGTATCGGCTTCTATTCAAGATATTTTGCGTCGTTTTACCAGCACGCGTGAGGTTAAAACGGAGAAAGATTGGGCCGATTTGCCTAATAAAATTGCCATTCAACTTAACGACACGCACCCCGCTATTGGCGTTGCCGAGATGATGCATCAATTGGTAGATAATCACCATTTGGATTGGAATTTTGCTTGGGGTTTGGTAAATAAAATATTCGCTTATACCAATCACACGCTCATGCCAGAGGCGCTAGAAACGTGGTCTGTAGACTTGTTTGGCAGTTTGTTACCACGCCATTTAGAGATTATTTACGAAATTAATCAGCAGTTTATCACCATGGTCAATCGCTTGTTCCCAGGCGATACTGAGCTGGTAAAACGCGTATCGATTATTGACGAAACGCATGGCCGCCGCGTGCGCATGGCGCATTTGGCAGTGGTTGGCGCACACACGGTGAATGGCGTTGCTGCGCTGCATAGCGAGTTATTAAAAGCGACTTTATTTGCTGACTTTAACAAAATTTACCCTAATAAATTCACCAACGTGACCAACGGTATTACGCCTAGGCGCTGGTTAAATCAAGCTAACCCGTTACTGACTGATTTGATTAAAACCGCGATTGGTGATGGCTTTATTAAAGATTTAACCCAAATTAAAAAGCTCACACCACTGGCCGATGATAAAGATTTTCGCAAGGCATTTCGCGCCGTAAAAGCTGCCAATAAATTACGCCTAGCGCAAAAAATAGCGCGCGTAACCGGCGTTAAACTCAACACCAATGCGCTATTTGATGTGCAAATTAAACGCATTCACGAATATAAACGCCAGTTATTAAATGTGCTGCATGTGATTACACTTTATAACCGCATTCGCAAAGGCGAAAAATTGGCTGCGCCGCGTGCAGTAATTTTTGGTGGCAAGGCGGCGCCTGGCTATTGGATGGCTAAGTTGATTATTCGCTTAATTAACGATGTGGCCGAGGTGGTGAATAACGACCCAGCGGTGGGCGACCAATTAAAAGTGGTTTTCTATCCTAATTACGAGGTTTCTGCAGCCGAGATTTTATTCCCAGGCGCTGATTTATCAGAGCAAATCTCGACCGCTGGCACCGAGGCCAGTGGCACTGGCAATATGAAAATGGCGCTAAATGGTGCGCTGACGATTGGCACGCTAGATGGCGCCAATGTGGAGATTATGGAAGAAGTGGGCGCAGACAACATTTTCATCTTTGGCCTAACCACGCCAGAAGTAGCTGCTACCAAAGCGGCTGGTTACAACCCGCGCGATTACTACAATAAAAATGCTGAGTTAAAACAAGTGCTAGACATGATTGGCGGCGGATTTTTCTCGCAGCAAGAGCCAAATCGCTATCAACCCATTATCGATAACTTATTGAATAATGGCGACAATTATTTGTTGCTGGCCGATTATGCCAGTTACATTAGCTGCCAAGATGAAGTGAGTAAAACCTACCAAAACCAAGAGGAATGGTCGCGTCGTGCCATACTTAACGTTGCGCGCATCGCTAAGTTTTCTAGCGATAGAACTATAGCTGAATATGCAAAAAATATTTGGAATGTAAGCGGAAATGTAAAATAGTATGATGAAATTAAATTTAAGCTAAAGCCAGCGTAAACTATTGGCTGTGCATAACGTTAATAAAAACACGTTAAATTTAAATATGTTAATAATAACTAATTCATCAAAAACAGGAGATTGTATGAAAAGACTTATCGCATTATCTGCGCTGGCGATAGCGGTAACCCACGCCAATGCGCTAGATTTAGGCACACTTAAAGATGCCATTAAATCAACAGGCAGCAGCACAACCACTACCAGTACAAGTTCTAGCAGCGCTGGCGTCAGCAGCTTAAGTAATGAAGAAACTAGCGGCGGCCTAAAAGAAGCATTGACGCAAGGCGTAGGCAAAGCGGTGGCTGCCTTGGGCGCTGCCGATGGTTTTTTTGGCAATAAAGAAGTCAAAATCCCACTGCCAAACTCGCTTAAAAAAATAGAAAAAGGCATGAAGCTAATGGGCATGGGCAAACAATCCGATGAGCTCATTCTTAAAATGAACCGCGCTGCCGAGGCCGCCGTGCCAGAAGCCAAAGCCTTATTGGTAGGCTCAATCAAACAAATGAGTTTGGCCGATGCCAAATCTATTTTGACTGGCCCGCAAGATGCCGCTACGCAATACTTTAAAAAAACCACCTCGGTGCAAATGGGTGAGAAATTTTTGCCAATTGTCACCAAAGCCACTGAGAACGTGCAACTGGCAGCCAGTTACAATAAATATGCCGAGATGGGCAGCAAATTTGGCGTGGTGAAAAAAGAAGATGCCAACATCGAAAAATATGTCACCAACAAGGCGCTAGACGGCGTGTATTTTATGATTGCTAAAGAAGAGGCTGCGATTCGTAAAGATCCACTAGGCCAGGCCAGCAGTTTACTTAAAAAAGTATTTGGATCAATTGGTAAATAATATTTAGTTTAGGTAAGTGCTTTATTTTAATGTCCTGCAAGCCGCATAGATATTGGCTTGCAGGGCATTCATTTTTCTACGGTGTTTTGTTTGATTGTTTCAATTACTTAAATTGAGTATCTGCTAGCGCTTTTGTTGCGTGGCAACAGGGCAAAATTAAGTAATCACAGTAAATCATAAATAAAAGCCACAAAAGCTTTGACACAAAGGGCTAAATCTTGCTATAGTCTCATCTCTCGGCGGCACATTTACTGAATGTGGTGTCGAATCGGACGCGGGATGGAGCAGTCTGGCAGCTCGTCGGGCTCATAACCCGAAGGTCACAGGTTCAAATCCTGTTCCCGCAACCAACAAATCAAAATGCGAAGCGTTTTAGATTTTTGCGGTACCCGAAGCGGTGCAACCAGTTTAAACACAGCGATTTAAACTTTTAGCGCTTAATTTATTTTAAGCATATAGCTCTTTAACAAACTGAACGACTGATAAGTGTGGGTGTTTGTGGTTAAGACTACTGACATAGGCGCGACAAATGCTTGGTACTGCTTGCAGTATTAAGAATGTTTTGTTGTATGGTTTATGTTCAGACTCAAGATAACAAATGCTTACACTTAAATTGTTGACAAGTATGTAATAAGGCTTAGTTAGTAATAATTTATTATTATTAACCTAGCAGTACACAAACCTTGACAATGAATTTGAGAAACCAGCTCA
>JANOYU010000014.1:0-23629 GCA_031429035.1 Methylophilaceae bacterium | reverse complement strand
GATGCCGAAAAGCGCGTCAATGAAGTCGTGACCCAGGCCAAGACCGATATTGATGCCGCCCGCAAGGCCGCCATGCAGCTCGCGTTCTGGCTGACGGCCTCGCTGCTGCTCGGTGCGTTCTGAGTAAGCAAAACCAGCGGTACTACTTTTTTAATTGTAACGCACGACCCGCGCTTAGCAAAACGCTGTGACCGTATTATTGAGCTGGTAGATGGCCGAATTGATTCGGATAAACCCAATATTGCAAGCGGCAATAATACGCAATAAAAATGCGCATTATGTTCGTTAACGTACATTCAATTTGCCAAAAAATAGGCATAGTTAGTTTTTGATGGCTTTTATTCATTTTTTGGAGATTCAAATGACTCAATCCCGCCTAGCAATTAACAGTTTACTATTAATCGGCTTGTTAAGTTTGGCCGCATGCAATAACCCCGCGACGAATACAAGCACAACTATAATAAGCGCTAAATTAACGGCCAGTAGTGTGGTGCCGCCAACTACTAGTGCCGCAACTGGTGAAGTGGATGCCTATCTTGACGAAAAAACCAATAAATTTAGTTGGACTATTAATTATGCTGGGCTAACTGGTGAAGCTACGGCGGCACATTTTCACGGGCCTGCTTTGGTTGGCGAAAATGCGGGCCCCGCATTGCCTATTGTTGGCAGTTTAGCCAGCCCAATTAAAGGCGAAGCTATTTTAAGCAATGAGCAAAAAGCCGATCTTTTAGCCAGCAAATGGTATTTGAATGTGCACACAGCGGCTAACCCAGATGGCGAGATTCGCGGGCAAGTGACTGTAAAGGAATAGTAATAACTGGTTGTTAAACCATCAATTAAAAGCCACAAACTATGAGTGTCATTCGGTATGCCAAAGAAAAAACTGATAAATTTAACAGATCTGATTACTTTGAAGCTGGCCAAATTAATTTAAACACGATATACATGCTTGACAAGCATGCTGAGCACTCAAATAAAACAGCAGAAGATGCAAAGGCGATACTACAGTGCTTATTTAAGCGCTGTAGTGAGCGTATATCTATACGACTATGGAATGAGGCAACATTTTTAGCTGGAAATATCTCGCAAAAACAGCTGCTACCTAAATTCACTTTAGTCATTCATCATCCAAAAGTTATTCGTGCCTTGGTGTTAAATAGCAACCCAATGCTTTTAGCAGAAAGTTACTTCAGCGGTGATATTAATATTGAAGGTGATTTTTTTGCTGCCATTAAGCTTAAAGATACCAATTTAATACATGTTTCGTGGCGTGATAAATTAAATATTTTACTAAAAGCCATTTGGCTACCGAGAATTAATCAAAGTAACAATCAAAGCAGCTATCAAGACCAGAATCAATTGATTGATAACAGAAGTTTCATTTCAAGCAAAGTATTAAAGTTTGGCAACAGATTAATCGCGCATACTAAAACCGAAAATCACGCGGCCATTGTGTTTCATTATGATGTTTCTAACGAGTTTTATGCATTGTGGTTAGATAAAAGTATGGTGTATTCGTGTGCTTATTTTGAACATTCGCACGACACTTTGGAACAAGCGCAGTTTGCTAAACTTGATCACATTTGCAAAAAGCTCATGTTAAAAGCTGGCGATAAATTTTTAGATATCGGTTGTGGCTGGGGAGCATTGGTATTGCATGCAGCCAAGCATTATGGCGTAATTGCGCATGGCGTAACCTTAAGTCTGCAACAGTTAACATATGCACGCCAACGCATAGCACAGGCGGGGCTGCAAAATAGCGTCACTGTAGATTTATGCGATTATCGCGATATTAAAGGGGAAGCCAACTTTGATAAAATAGCTAGTGTTGGCATGTTTGAGCATGTGGGATTGAAAAACTTAAGCTTATACTTTTCTTGCGTTCACACATTATTAAAGCCAGGCGGCCTGTTTCTTAATCATGGTATTACCCATGATGTAGAAGGTTGGCAAAAAACGCTATCAACAGAATTTATTAATCGCTATATATTTCCCGATGGGCAGCTAGACACGGTGAGTAATATTTCGCGCGCAATGGAACATGCAAAGTTTGAAATTGCCGATTGTGAGTCATTGCGTGCACATTATGCTTTAACGCTCAGACAATGGGTGGCGCGCTTAGAGCAGCGCCATGATGAAGTGATAGAAACGGTCAGCGAATCTACATACCGTATTTGGCGTTTATACATGGCTGCAAGCGCATTAGAATTTGAAGGTGGCGAACTTGGCATTTACCAAATATTAGCCGTAAAACGCAACGTTGGATTAACTGCGCTGCCACTTACTAGGCAACATTTATACGCTGACAGTAATCTTCCATATTGAAATTGTTTAAACCGATAATCAGCTGTCAACTTGGCTGGCAATGTTTTTTTACTGCTTTTGTAATGCTATTTTATTTACAAAATGCAATGGCCGAAGATACTGATAACTCGAGCTTTTATTCCCATATTAAAGATACCGTATCTCAAACTTGGCGCTCACCAAATACTGAGCTTTATATTCCTATCAACACATGGCATAACCGTAATTATTATTCTAAAGAAGATATAGATGATTTTAACGAACGCCCTTGGGGCTTAGGTGCCGGCAAGTATAGATATGACGAAGATGGTGATTGGCATGGCATTTATGCGTTTGCCTTTTTAGATTCTCAAAATGACGTTGAGCCAATAGTGGGCTATGGCTTTCAAAAAGTTTGGCAGGCCAGTGAAAACTTTCGATTTGGGCTTGGCTATACAACAGGTGTGACAATTCGTCGAGATTCTGACTATATCCCAATCCCTGTTTTAGCCCCATTATTTTCAATTAAATATAAACAAGTTGCGCTGCAATCTACTTATATAGCAGGCGGCAATGGCTATGGAAACGTCTTATTTAGTTGGTTGCGGGTGGAGTTACCATAGAAAGATTTAAGCAAACCTGTTAAACAAACCGTTTAAACAAAACTTAGTCTAGCCTATCTTCAAGTTTAAGGTTGCGATGTGCCAATTTATTGAGTAAATTAATCTGGTTTCTGGCTTCTTGCGCCACCTCAGATGCCGTTAAACCGACAGGGCCAATACCACTTGCCACTAACGCATCTGCTGCAGCGCCATGCACATAAATGCCTAACTTTGCAGCTTCTAAACAAGAAAGCCCTTGCGCTACTAAACTGCCGATAATGCCGCTTAATACATCACCAGTACCGCCACTGGCCAAGCTAGGGTTACCTGTGGTATTAATAAACCAACTGCCATCTGCGTCGGCAATAATACTGCCTGCGCCTTTTAACACACAAATTACCTGAAATTTATAGGCTAAACCTTGAGCATAATTTGCTCTATCTTGCTGAATTGCATGAGTAGTAGTGTTTAGCAAACGTGCGGCCTCCGCAGGGTGCGGCGTAATAATGGTTTCAGCTGTTCGATTTTTAAGCATTATTTGCAAATGCGTGTGCTGGCTAATTAAATTAAGTGCATCTGCATCTATCAATAAAGCCACTTCTTGCGCCATGCAAAATGCCAGTAACTCAATTGCTGCCTTTGATTGACCTAACCCAGTACCAATCACTACGCAATTAAGCTGCATTAAATTGGTTAAAGTGGACGCAGAATGCAACATAATTTCTGGGTGGCAAGTGTCCACACTAGGCGCATTGTCAGACAAAAAAGCCGCATAAACCCGCCCAGCACCGCAAAATAAAGCGGCGCGAGATGCAAGCAGCACTGCACCTATCATGCCAGTATCCCCGCCTACTATTGCCACGCTACCAAAGCTGCCTTTGTGCGCATCCAACGCGCGCGAGGGCAAAGCAGGTAAAAACATGTTTTGCACTAATGCATTTTTTGCAACTACTTGTGTTTTGGTAAGTTCGGCGTTAATGATTTTTTCCTTAACAAATAATCTAACTCATTAGTCAATAATGCATTGTCTTTTAGGTTTATCACGGTTGGCTCAGGACAGGCTAAGTCACATGCCAACGCAGCAGTTTTTAAGCGGTTCTGACCCAAAGGTTAAGTAACGATTTAAGTGTGTACTTAAGTATGCTTAATATCTGTGCGCCAGCACACATTGAGCAACGCAAGGATATACGCTTATTGACTACTAAATTTTCATAAGTGCGTTAGCTAACAGACGCAATCTCATTGGTTTGGTATAAATGATTTGTTAAACATTTTTAACTAATATATGAAGGAATTGATGATGAAAAATACTATTTTAGTTGCAGCGATGGTAATAGCTGGTTTGCAGACGGTAAACGCACAGGCAGAAGTTGTTGGCGGCAGTGTGATTGGTGTAACAGTGAGTGAAGTTGCCGAAATTGCCAATGGTTGGAGCGTTAAAAAAAGTATTATCGGCAAGCCAATTTATAATGAAAAAGGTGACAAAATTGGTAAGATAGACGACTTAATTATCGCGCCAGATAAAAAACTAACATTCGCTATTGTTGGCGCAGGTGGTTTTTTAGGCATGGGCAAACACGATGTGGCCATACCCGTTACACAAATTAATGAAGTGAAAGGCAAAATGGAGCTTAAAGGTGCTACCAAAGAATCGATTAAGCAAATGCCAGAATTTGTTTATGCAACAAACACAGCAAATAGAGATGCCTTTGTTGTTAATGCCGAGCAAGATATACAAAAAGGTAAAGACAAGCTGGCAGAATTAAGCAAAAAAGCCAGCGCTGAAAAAACTGAGCTAAAAGCTAAAATGAACGCTGAAACGGCTGCTTTGGAAAGACATATTAAAGAAGCAGAAGCCAAATTATCCGAGCTTAAAAATGCCACAGAAAAAAAATGGCGCGAGTATGAGGCTGGTGTAAATGCTGCTGTTGCTAGTGTACGCAAACATTACAGCTAGTTAGTTTGTGCCTATAATTAAGGCTGCATTGGCTTATTTTGCATTGGTATTTGGATTGGGTTTTTTGTTAGGCGCAATCCGAGTGCCTTTGATTGTGCCACGCTTAGGCAGACGCAAGGCGGAACTGCTTGAGACGCCGTTTATGCTAGTTGGTATCGTGTTAGCAGCACGGTTTGTGTTGCAATATTTCACATTGCCCAACACAATTTTAGCCTATTTGAGTGTTGGCTTGCTGGCGTTAAGTTTGGTGCTATTGGCAGAAATATCGCTAGTTGTGTGCTGGCAAAAGCAAACTATACACCAATATATTACCCGCCGAGATGTTGTATCGGGCAGCGTATATCTCATCTTACTGTTTATTTTTGCATTAATGCCGCTAATAATGATGCTAAACTAGTTTTTAGAATTAGTTAAATTAATACCGCATCAACTGGCCGCCTGAGCGATTTTGGCATTAGCCTGCCGCGACCAAATCGCACTACTAAATCGATTCGACCAGCTGCACTTTCGTCCATATTAAGATGTTGGGCAAATTGTTGGCGTACTTGAGTGACTTCTACCGCTTGATTTAAAAATGCATTACGAACGCCCAATGCTGTGGCTTGCAAGGCAAAGCGTTGATAACAACGACCTACCTCTAACCAGTGTGCAGCATCATTTTTATCAGATACAAAAATAGCTACACCAGCCGAGCTGCGAATGTGTTTAGCGTATTTATCGTTTTCACTTTTTTCGTTAAAAAGTATATTAAATAGCGGGCTAGCTAGCCACTTTGGCACTGACGGGTTGCCAGATGTGGCGCTATATAAGCCATCACCAGTGCGCACGGCGTCACTGCTACTAAATCGTATCCACGATTTTAATTCTGCCATGAAGGCGGCATCATGCATTTGTGCGCTGTTGCCCGCCACTACATAAGCTAAAATATTTTCAATGGCTTGCGTTTCGGTGTGCAATAAAACATGTACGCCATCGCCCGTGCCTGCCAGTTCAAGTAGATTTAATTCGCCTGCTGATAGTGGCTTGCCATCATATTCTGCACGCGTGCATTGTCTATCTGGTATGGCTTTAAATAAGGGTGAGGTGATGGCTTTAGTGGGCGTTAATGCTACATTAATCAACTGCGTAGCGTTTACATCAAAATTAACTTCGCCCTGCAAACCATTATATAAAGCCGCTTGCTGTAAGTTTTCTGTGGCCGCACCTAATGACACAAATAGATGATGATTATCCGGGTCAACCGCAGGGCAGCGCCGTGTAAAATCTGGCAAAATAACAATACCATTTGCCGCAATTTTAAATTTCCAACATTGCGTATTGTGGCTAGATGCAGCCAACGTGGCATATCGTACTAGCTCGCGTTTAAGCAATAGCTGGTCTGTAATGGGCTCGGTGATAGGGCGCCAAATGTTAGCTATATTTGCATCATAGCCATCGTCAGCATCGGCTGCATTGGCGTTGTGAATATAGGGCAGGGCAGCCATGGCGGCAGCCGAGCAAATAAATTTCCTTCTAGTGATCACGATGGCTATCTAAATACTTTAATTTGGTTTCTAGCGTTTGAATGCGTTGTAAATAAAGCAAGATTAAGCTAAGCGAATTATTTTCCAACTCAAAATCGTGCTGAAGCCTACACAGCTTACGAATGGTAATTAACTGATAGCTGCTAAAGTACAAAGTATTAATAGGCGCATTGCTAGCAGCATCTTTATTCAAATGGCTGGGTGTTAGGGCACCGTTCTCTATTAATAGCTGCAATGTGTGCTGTGATAATCCAGAAAACTTAATAAGCTCATCAAATGACAATGTGTGATGTTCGTTTAACAAAATTAAATCTGCTTTGTCGTCGAGTGTCATTTAGCTATACTCCTCATCAAACTTTTTCTAATCAAAATGCGCACGTGGGTTGAAGCTTGAGTTTTCTTTTAGTGTGGTGAATAACTCACGTTCCTTATCGCTTAAATGGCTTGGTATTGCTATTTGCAACGTTGCAAATAAATCACCATATTCGTCATTTTTTGTAGAATTTGTACGTAAAGCCATGCCACGTTTGGCAATACGCATCTTTTGGCCACTTTTACTGCCAGCAGGTATTTTTAAGTTAACTGCACCTTGCAAAGTTGGCACACTTATGGCTGCGCCAAGTGCGGCTTCCCACGGGGTTATTGGCAAATCAATTAGTAAATCGTGATTAGCCACCTTAAATAATTTGTGCGGTAAAAAGGTAATGTTTAAGTATAAATTGCCATTTTCGCCGCCATTAAAACCTTTGCCACCTTTGCCGCGTAGCAACATTTTGGTGCCGTTGGTCATGCCTTTTGGAATGCGCGCTTTAAACGTATGCGGTACTTGTTTAATTTGGCCTTCTGTATCTTGTTCTGGCACGCTAAAACTTAAATCTAGCGTGGTGCCAGCATAAGCATCTTCTAGCGAAATAGACGCCGCTAATTCATAATCTTGCCCAGCTGTTTTGTGGTTTCTACTCTGGCGTTGTGCGCCAGAAAAACTAGCAAATAAATCGGCTAAATCAATATCATCAAACGGGTTTGCTTGACCCTTATGTTGCCCATTTTGTTGGCTATATTGACTATATTGATTTTGGCCACCCCAATTAGGCGGTGGCCTAAACTCCTCGCCAGCGCTATGCTTGCCTAAGCTATCATAAGCAGCACGTTTTTCTTCATCCTTTAAGGTTGCATAAGCTTCACCAATTTCTTTAAATTTTTCTTCACCTTTGGGGTCTTTTGTTACATCGGGGTGAAATTGGTGGGCAAGCTTTTTATACGATTTTTTAATCTCGTCTAGTGTTGCGGTGCGCGCCACACCTAAGATTTTGTAATAATCCTTAAATTTCATTTTTAGGTATTACTCTTAATTTATACTCAGTATTTTTATCCTGCGCTTTTATTCTGCCATTTTACTCAGTAGTCTTACCATCAAAATGCTCGTTATCATTTGTTGCATCTAGCCGTGTATGGTGGATAACGCCATCTTTATGGTTGGACGGGGCATAAAGCGTGTACAGCTTTAATGATGCAGCGCCAGTATTGATAATGTTGTGATTGGTTCCAGCAGGTACTAATACGGCAAAACCTGCACTTATTTGTGTAGTTACGCCATCTAAGATAGCCTCGCCAGCGCCTTCCTCTACTCTAAAAAACTGGTCTAGCTGATGTACTTCTGCGCCAATTTCTTCTTGCGGTTTTAGTGACATTACCACTAATTGACAATGCTTGGCGGTATACAAGACTTGGCGAAAGTATTGGTTTTTAATTGAAATAGTTTCAATATTTTTAACAAAACCTTTCATGCTATTCCCTTTATTTTAAAATTTATTTTCACTTAAAAAGAATATCCATTGCGGGTGCCAACGTCTGTGCGCTAGCGTACACTTAAAATTTTGTTATAAAACACTATCGAACATAAATCCTACGCCAGCCGTCACTAACATCGCCAAGGCACCCCAAAAGCTGACTCGCAAGGCGCCTTTTAATCTACTTGCCCCGCCAATTTGTGCTGCTAACACACCTAACAATGCTAAAAATAGTAGCGAGCTTGCTGCTATCCATAAGATTAAGTTTGGCGGGGGTGCTAACCACAATACCAATAACGGTAAGCCTGCACCCACTGCAAAACTTACTGCAGAGGCAAGAGAAGCTTGCAATGGCCTAGCGCTTAGTACATCCGATATGCCCAGCTCATCTCGCGCATGCGCTCCCAAGGCATCGTGCAACATAAGCTGTGTAGCCACTTGTTTTGCTAAAAGTTTATCTAGCCCACGCGATTGGTAAATAGCTGCTAGCTCCGCAGTTTCGGCAGCATGGTCATTATGTAGCTCGTTTTGCTCACGTATTAAATCGGCCTTTTCAGTGTCCGCTTGTGAATGCACTGAAATATATTCGCCAGCGGCCATGGACATTGCGCCTGCCACTAGCCCTGCCACACCAGTTATTAGCAAAGTGTGCTGGTTGGCATTGGCAGCAGCAACGCCCACAATTAAGCTGGCGGTAGAAACAATGCCATCATTAGCGCCTAATACTGCGGCACGTAACCAACCTACATGTTGTGTTCTATGTATTTCAAAATGCCGCATAGCCATTATATTTTTTTAAAAGCTACTCTAAGTTGCCTATTGTTAATTATTTGGTATCTAAATTGCTGCAATAAAAATGAATCAGGCATACTCAAATAGAATTTGGCAGCAAACGTGACAGTTCTTTTTTAAGCACTTCATAGCATTCGCAAACATTAGCTTCTAGCCCAGCACGGCTAATTACTTTAATATGACCGCGCCGATAAGAGATTAAACCTGCATTTTGTAAGTAGCCAGCCGCTTCTGTAATACCTTCGCGGCGCACACCTAATATGCCTGCTACCAGCTCTTGCGTCATGTTTATTTCGTTAGAGGGTAATCTATTTAAGGTTAATAATAGCCAGCGGCAAAGCTGTTGTTGCAAGTTATGATGTCTGTTACACACTGCAGTTAAAGAAATTTGAGTCATTAAAACTTGTACATAACGAAGCAATAAACTCTGCAATTCCATATTGCTATTAAACATTTGCTTTAATATGCTGCTTTCTAATTGGTAAGCAAAACCACTAATTTGCACAACTGCGCCGCTAGGCGCGCTATTGCTGCCCATAAACAGCTCTGTGCCTACCATTCCTTCATTACCAACCCCTGCAGTTTCAGATGTTCTGCCAGATTCCAACATATGCTGTAACGAAACAACACAGCTGGTGGGAAAATAACCATAACGTTGAGATTCAGTTGGTTCAAACAGCATTTTTCCAACTGGTAATTGTACTAGTTGCAAATGTGGCATTAGCACCGCTAAGTCAGTTTTTGGCAGCGCAGCGAGAAGATGATTTTGCTGCGGATGATATGAACTATTGATATTTAAGTCACCATCTTGCATTTTTAAGGCGTCATGATTAATACGCGGCTCATCAATAATTGTTTCAGTTTGAGCTGATACTTTTTTATCGCTTTTTTGCACAATTTTCATTTGTTTAAATTAAGTGTTTTTTATCTTGTTGTTAGCTCAACGCCAATGCCACGGTAACCAATAAAGCGGCAATGCGAATCAAACATTGGCTCGCCGCTTACCTGAAATTTTTGTTGCTTTCCATTTGCATTTTGACGACTAAACACAAAATCTAAAAAAGGCTCGCGTGCAGTTATTTTGGCTTGCAACATTTCACGTTCTTGCTGGTTCCAAACATTTTTTTTATTTCCATTTTGCTTCAAGATCTTGTCGCCATTCATCGCTTTAGTTGGGTCTGTACCAATATCTACTATCAGGCTATCAACTTGTATACCTAGCATTTCTAACACAGGGCCAGAAACCTTGGTAAATTTCATATTTTCATCCTGCTCCCAATACCAATCAGATGCTAATTCTGTCAGGCTACGATAGCGCGCTTCGCTTTCGCGTAACTCGGCCGTGCGTTCCAGCACGGTTTGTTCTAATAACTTGTTGTAATTTTCTAGTTTTTTGTACAAAAACCGTACCACCAGCATATTGTAAATACGCGTTTTAATTTCTATCAAATCAAATGGTTTGCTAATAAAATCTTTTGCACCTGCTTTTAAGGCGCGTAATTTGTGGCCTGGTTGGGCGGATAATACAATCACTGGCAAATAAGCATCAGCGTGATTTGTTTTAAGGGCTTCCATCACTTCAAAACCATCCATTTCTGGCATTTGTAAATCAAGTAAAATCAAATCATATTTATGCCATCGATGCAAAGTGCACACTTCTTGGGGCTTCATAGTGGAGGTTACATTGGCATAGCCAGCCTCATTCAGCATTTGAGTTAGCAGCTCAATATTAGGCTCTTGATCATCCACGATGAGAATATTGGCGTTTAAAATATCGAGTGGTTCAATCATTATATTTTACCTTTTCAAAAATTCGTTTTTTGCAAATAAGTGGATGCAATCAACCTTGTCATTTATAAAATAAAGTTAGCTAGATAAAAATTGAGCATTTTCAATTTGTTTTTCAATAGATTCTGGCTGACTGGGCTCTGGATGAATAGTTTCTTGCATTAAATCAAGTTCAATC
Organism: Methylophilaceae bacterium; assembly: GCA_031429035.1. Taxonomy (GTDB): domain Bacteria; phylum Pseudomonadota; class Gammaproteobacteria; order Burkholderiales; family Methylophilaceae; genus Methylotenera_A. Next base: position 12,716 of record JANOYU010000014.1, on the reverse strand, counting down.
CAAAACTTACTACCCACATCTACTGTGCTTTGAACGCCTATTTTTCCATTCATCAACTCGATTAGTCGTTTGCAAACAGTTAATCCAATGCCAGTACCTTCTTCAAGATTGGCCTGCCTACCAAGCCGATTAAATGGCTGAAACAACTGTGCTAACTCTTCTTCATTTAGCCCAGCGCCCGTGTCTTGTACGCAAATGCGCAACACGCTATGGCTTGCGGCATAATCCACTTTCACCGTGCCGCCAGCTTTGTTATATTTAATTGCGTTAGAAAGCAAATTAATCATAATTTGTTTAAGCCGAATTTTATCTGCATGCACGATTACATCGTCAGCCAACGCGTTAAAGCTGATGCTAACGCTATGTTTTAAAGCAAGCGGCTCTACCAAAGTTGCACATTCGCGCATCACTTTATTAACTGCTACAGGCTCTAGCAACATGGCTTGGTGGCCAGATTCAATTTGTGCTAAATCTAAAATTTCGTTAATAAGCTCAAGCAAATACCAGCCAGCTTGCACAATTTGCTGAATGCTGCGCGATTGCGAAACTGTCAGTGACGTTGCGCCAGATTGCATTAACTGCGCAAAACCTAGTATGGAATTAAGTGGTGTGCGCAGCTCGTGGCTCATACTCGATAAAAACTCTGATTTTGCTAAATTAGCCTTTTCTGCAGTTAATTTTGCAGCTTTCAGCTCAAGATTATTGTTAAACAATGCTTCTTCAACATTTTTTCTATAAGTCATATCAACCAAGCAACTCATCGCACCAATAATGTCATCTTGCCCATTTTTTAATGGCACAACGTTGGCCATTACGTTAACGCGTGAGCCATCAAGCCGCTCTAAAATGGCTTCTACATCCAATGCCGCAGGAATCCTACCTGCCAATACATCGGCTACCGCATTCTGAGCATGCGGTACTAGTGTGCCATCTAGTGTGTAAATTTTGTAAGCACAGCAATAAGTCTCGCTGGGGTCGCCGCGTTGCGGCTCGCGCCCCCACATGGCCACGGCATTACGGTTAAATTCTTGAATCGTGCCGCAGGCATCGACGGTGTACATAGCCACTGGACCCAACTCAAATAAAACGCGAAAACGTTCTTCGCTCCAGCGCAGTTCTTCTTGCTCAAGTTTACGATTGGTTATATCCCTAGCTGTACCAAACCATTCCGTAATTTCACCTTGTTTATTAAACAACGGTACAGCGCGTGAATAGGTCCAACCCACAGAGTTATCAGTCCGAAATACGCGATGCTCTAATTCAAATATCCTTTTAGTTTCAATGGCTTGTTTAATACTTTCTTGCACTGCAAATTGATCATCAGGGTAAATATTATCTTGCAGCCAATTGCTGTTTGATTTTTTAGATTCTTTTACGAAATTACGGCCTTCTATTTGGTACAACTTTTTCCAATCGGCACTCATGCAATAAATCGCATCAGCGCTCGACATCACAAAGGCCTGCAAACGCTCTTCTTTTTCGAATAAGGCTAATTCTGCCTGTTTGCGCTCAGTAATATTGTTAAATAAAATGGCAATTTTGTGATTTTCTGCGGGTAATATTCTAAATACATAAATATCAAACCAACGATTTAATTCTTTAACTTCACGCTCAAAGCGAATAGGCTCACCCGTTAATGCAACTTTGGCATAGGTTTCAATTAAATAGGGGTCAATATCAGGGATAAGCTCCAATATAGTTTTACCTTCGGCATTTTCTAGGCCAGATTGTTTTTCAAAAGCTGGGTTTACCTCTAAAAAACGATAATCAATGGCTTGATGTTGCGCATCAAAAATCATTTCAGCCACGCAATAACCCTCGTCCATGCAATGGAATAATGTATGGTAACGCCCTTGACTTTCAATAATTGCTTGTTCGGCCAACACGCGTGCCGAAATATCTTGAAAATAGGTAACTACCCCTTGCTTGTTGTTTGAAAGTGGTATGCGGTGAATTTCCCACGCGAAATAGCCAATAGCACCATTGTCCACACGTTGTGCAATCATTTCTTTCTTAACGTTAGATTCGCCTGTTTCAAGCGTATGCCTATATAACTTAATCACTTCATTGGCTTTATCTGTTGGCCAAATTAAGTGAACAATCTCACTAAAATCTCGGCCAATTAAATTTGGTATGTTGCCAAATGCGGGTAGCGCGTAAGGGTTGACCTGCGCAATGCAAAAGTTATCATCTAACAGCGTAATGCCAAACGGGGCGGCATTAATCAAGCACTTAAGTTGTTCAGTTTTTATTTCTAAATCAAATTCAATTTTTTTGCGCTCGGTGATATCACGTGCTGAAGCATAAAGTAACTGCTCTTCAACCACCGAAACGGTACTCCATAACAACCAGCGCACCGAGCCATCTTTACACAATAATCTATTTTCAAAAGCACTGGTATTATGACCATTCACTAACTTTGAAACTAAATTTTGTGATATCTCTCGGTCATCGGGGTGTACAAACGCAATGAATGGTTTGGCTAGCAACTCTTCTATGCTGTAACCAAGCGATGCTTGCCAAGCGTTATTCATTGTCTTAAAGTAGCCATCGAAGCCAGCCGTGCATAACAACTCTTGCGATAACGTAAAAAAGCGGCGGCTATCTTCAATCGCTTGCTTACGTGCAGATATATCATCCACTACGGCAATAAAATAATCTACTTCATGATGAGCATCGCGCACGCAACCCACTTCTAAATCTGCCCAAAATATTGAATTATCTTTGCGAATGTAGCGTTTTTCCATGCTAAAACTATCAATCTCACCGGCCAAAATGTGTTCATAACCAGCCTGGTTTTCAGCTAAATCGTCTGGATGGGTGATTTTTTGATATTTGTTGAATAATAAATCGGCAACAGAGTAACCTACCATGCGGCTAAATTGCTCGTTAATACGCAGCAGTCGGCCATCGTGCGCCACATGTGCAATGCCCACAGATGCATTTTCAAAGGTGGCGCGAAAAAGCACTTCACTTTCGCGTAAAGCCTTCTGTACAGATTCTTGCTGAGTAATATCCCGAAAGATAATGACTACGCCTTCAACAACGCCATCAAGATTCACAATGGGCGCACAAGAGTCCCCAATAGCATGTTCATTGCCATTACGCGAAACTAGGAGGCTGTGCTTAGGCAAAAATTGAATAGCGACTTTGGCTAAAGTTTCTAATACAGGTGAAACAATAGGCTGACGGGTTTCGGCATTGATAATATAAAAAACTTCATCAACTGGTCGACCAATCGCTTCCACCTCTGACCAGCATGTTAATTTCTCGGCCGCTAAATTAAGCCGGGTAATGCGCGCATTGGTGTCGGTGGCAATCACAGCATCGCCAATGGAATTAAAAGTAGCTGCAAGTATTTTGCAATCTAAATCGGCAGCGCTAGGTTTTGTATCCGCCTGGTTTTTAACAACGCTGGTGTCTTTAAGCTTGGCATTTTTTAATGTGGTGGACTTGTTGTTTTTTTCTAACATACCCATCCTTTAAAAACACATTTTGGCTTATCAAAAATTTGTCTGTTTATTTAAGTGCAAAATTGGCTATAAAAAACCATTTCATTGTACCCTTATTTATTTTAAAACTATGTGCGGAAACGCACATAAGGACGTTACGTTAAGCAATGCCGTTTTGTTTAAAAAATAATGATTTTACTGCTTCCAAAACCACCACAGTAAAAACACAGGCAACCACGCAAATTGCAAATAATTGCCAATGAAACGCACCAAAATGAAACAGTAATCGTGCTGGCTGCCACAATACCGCAATCGCTAATACAGCTGAGACAGCAGACAATAGAATCCATAAAGCGCGGTTAGGTTTTAAAATTGCCGCCATTAAAGACGCGCTAAATGATCGATTAACCAAAATCAAGCCCATGTTTAACATCGCCAATGCGGTAAAAACCAGTGTGCGCATATCGGTTTCGGCTATTTTTTGATAAGAGGCACCAATTAAAATGGCAGCCAAAACCATTAAAACCAGCAGGCCTTGTATTGTTGCCCACATCACGCGTTTACGAAGCACTAATGGGCTTTTGGGGTTACGCGGCGGGCGTTGCATTACATCTTTTTCTGCGGCTTCTGCCTCAAACACAATGGAACATGCGGGATTAATTACCATCTCTAAAAATGCAATATGGATGGGAATTAGCATGAGTGGTAAACCTAGTATAAGCGGCAAAATCGCTAAACCTGCAATCGGAATATGTACAGCAATAATGTATTCAATAGTTTTTCGCAAGTTATCGTATATGCGCCTACCTAATTGAATGGTTTTAACAATCGAGCCAAAATCATCGTCTAGTAACACAATACTAGATGCCTCGCGTGCCACATCAGTGCCGCGCCCGCCCATAGCAATACCAATATCAGCCGCCTTAATGGCGGGGGCATCATTAACGCCGTCACCCGTCATAGCCACAATTTCGCCTTGTTTTTTAAGAAGCTTTACAATGCGCAGCTTTTGATTGGGCCTAATACGCGCAAATATAGATGTGGTTTTTAATGCGGCAGCCAGTGCTTCATCGGTCATTTTTTCAATGGCATCTCCATTAATAACATTGGCAGAATCTAATCCCGCGTGTTGGCCGATTGCCTTTGCAGTCGTCGGGTAATCACCTGTAATCATCACCACTCTAATGCCTGCTGCATGACACTGTGCAACCGCTGCTGGCACGTTGGTACGCAATGGGTCGGCAAAACCAATTAAGCCCATAAAGTCAAAATTAAAATCACGTAAAGATTGAGGTAATTTTGTTAACTGAGTTGCACTAACTTGTGCTGTTGCAACACCCAAAACACGAATGCCATTCTTGGCCAAGGTTTCCGCATGTGTATTGATGTTCATTGATTGGGTATTATTTAAGTGACAAAGCTCCGCAATGGTTTCTAGCGCGCCTTTAGCATAAGCAATTGCAGTTTCATTATTTAAATTTGTCATTACATTGGCTACAGCGAATAAATCGGGCCTAAGCCCGTAAGCACGTACCACCACGTGTTGAGAAAAACTAATTGTATTTGCATCAATTTGCGTCTGTGCTAATTGGTGAATCGCCGTATCCATCGGGTCAGTTGGGTGAATAGGGCACGCTAGCAGGGCTACTTTTAATACGGCTTGTGTTGATGCATTGGCCTTAATATTTTGCGCATGATGCCAGCTTTCTAACTTGCCATTTGTGCTAGATACAATATTAGTAACCGTCATTTTATTTTCGGTTAAGGTGCCTGTTTTATCAGTACATAATACGGTAACAGCACCAAGCGATTCTATAGATGAAGCGCGGCGTGTCAAAACACGCGCTTGTGAAATACGCCATGCGCCCATGGCCATAAATACCGCCATCACCATCGGAAACTCTGCAGGCAGCATCGACATGCCAAGTGCAATGCCACCAAGTATGGCTTGCAGCCATGACCCACGCAGTGCCCAAAACAACACGACGGTAAGCATGCTAGCAATAGCGCCAATAACAGCAAAGTTGCGCACTAAACCGCTTAATTGTTTTTGTAAATGGGGTTGTTGAGTTTCTATGGTTTGCAAGGCATGGCCTATTTTGCCCATTTCGCTACGCAAGCCTGTTGCATTTACTATGGCAATGCCCGAACCGCGAACCACTAAAGAGCCTGCAAATAAGTAGGGGGAGTTTTCGCTAGCTGGCTTTATTGCAGTATTAGTGCTAGCTATATCATAGTCTTGCGTCGCTAACTTACGTACAGCTACCGATTCGCCTGTAAGTAATGATTCATCAAGCAGTAAATCAAGGCATGACAATAACGTGGCATCGGCGGCTACACGATCACCTTCGCTAAGTATGAGCACATCTTCGCGCACCACTTCACGGCCTGCAATGTGTATTCGCAAACCATCGCGTAGCACCAGTGCACGAGGGCTAGCCAAGTTACGCAACGCCTCTAATACCTTTTCGCTGCGCGACTCTTGCACAATGGTAATAATGCCAGACAGACAAGCAAATACCAGCAAAAATAGGGCATCTAAACGGTCTCCAAGCAGTAAATAAACGACTCCAGCACCCATTAATAGGATAAACATTGGTTCTTTGATGATTTCAAATACAATGCGCAAAAAGCTGCGTTTTTTAGTGCTCGGCAGTTCATTATAGCCGTCAGTTTTTAAACGTTGCGCGGCTATTTGAGTGCTTAATCCGATATATTGATGATTAGCGGACTTTGTGATGATATTTGCTTGATTGGAAATTTGAGTCATATTAATGTTGATTTAGTAGTGACTTTATCAACGTAACCAATCAACAAGAAATAATATAAACTATGTGCCTAATATTAAGTTGCCTCTGTGCGTTGGCAAACATATGTTTAACTAACTGGCCAACCTTTATTACGCGACATAATGCAGAATAAAAAGTATAAGCGCGTTCTATTGCTCGTTTGAGTAGCCAATAATGCCCATAAATGCTCTTACCAAGCCATATACTAGCCATGATAATGCGCGTTTTAATAAGTTACCTTGCAACCATTCTTGTGCAGAAACTTGATGTGCGCCTTCACGAATGGAGCTAAAAATTTCATGGCGTAATTCGGCTGCAAAATCTTTATCTTGCACCATAATATTAGCTTCTCGCGCTAGCAGCATGCTAAAAGGGTCAATATTAGATGACCCAACAGTAGCCCAAATGCCATCGATGACGGCCACTTTGCAGTGCATAAAACTTTTGCGATATTCATAAATTTCAATGCCGTTTTTTAAGAAAAGGCTATAAAAAGCATGGGTGGCAAACATTAAGAAATATTCCATACGGCCTTGCAACAGCAGCTCTATTTTTACACCACGTTTGGCGGCTTTGAGTAAGGCTCGTCTGAAATGCCTACCTGGTACAAAGTAGGCATTGGCGATAATAATTTCAGTTTTAGCAGCATTGATTGCGCTTAAGTAAGCTGTTTCAATGTCGCGTCTGTGTAAAACGTTATCGCGCAATATATATGCTGCAGAAATACCAACATCATGAGTTTGTTTAACTTCACTTTTTTCGACTTCATTTTTCTCAAATTTTATTTTCTTAATGTCCTTATTAATTGGAATTAGTTTTAAGCGCGCTAAAGCCATGCGCCGCCACAGCTTTTGAACACTGGCTAATATGCTTGGCAAAAGGGCACCTTCGATACGTACCGCATAATCAATACGCGGCGGCGTATTATCTGGTACATTGTAATCGTCAATAATATTAATGCCGCCCACAAAAGCTATTTGGCTGTCTATCACAGCAATTTTACGGTGTAAGCGGTGCAACCGATTTTTTTTGAGTGTCCATGGAGATATTTTTGGCCGATAAAACATCACTTTGATACCGGCGTTTTCTAATGATTGCAGATAAGCTTTTGGCATATCTTTACAGCCAAATCCATCGAGTAAAATGTTCACAGTCACACCGCGCTGAGCGGCTTGTTTTAATGCATCACCAACACTAACACCTGCTTTATCTACTTCATAAATATAGGTTTGCAAATAAATAATTTGGCTAGCATTTTCAATGGCAGTAATTAAGGCGGGAAAATATTCTGCCCCATTGCGTAATAATTTTACTTGATTACCTGCTAAAAAATTAGTCATATTTGGCTTAATATTTTTATTTAAAGCGTCATATTTTTAATAATGTTGCTGTCAATATAGCGTGATCAGATAATTTAACAAAATGCGATCCCGTATGCACTTCAACTTGTTTAATTTCAAAGCCACGCACATAAATGCGATCTAGCCGCAGTATTGGCAACCATGAAGGGTAGCTGCGAGCAGATTTACCAGTTCGATGTTCAAACACCTCTTTTAACTGTAGCCGCGTTGCAAAGGTGCGACCCGCACGTGAGCTCCAATCGTTAAAATCACCTGCAATAATAAGTGGTGCATCTGTGGGAACGTGCTGCTCAATATAATCTGCCACCGTTTTTAATTGTTGATGCCGCCAATGTGCTAAAAGTCCTAAGTGCACACAAACTGCATGTAAAGGTGTGTTCCAACCGGGCATATGTATTTGGCTATGTAGCATGCCGCGCTGCTCGGTTTTATGGGCAGAAATGTCTACATTATTGGTCTTTAATATAGGAAATTTTGAGAGTAACGCATTACCATGATGACCAGCAGGGTAAGCCGAATTTTTACCATAAGAAAATTCTGGCCACACTGCATCCGCTAAAAACTCTACTTGACCAGCTTGCGTAAAGCGCTTGCTGTGTGAAGTATGCGCATCTTGCACCTCTTGCAAAAACAAAATATCGGCATGCAATTTACGTAGTAAATCGCGCTGACTATTTAACGAAAAGTGCGCATTAAAATGGCTATAGCCCTTATGTATGTTGAATGTAGCGATGTTTAAAGTGTTGTGCATTGCAGTAAATTTTTTGAAAATCTCTTTAATAAGAATAGTAAATATATTGCATGATCAGCGTAATGTTATGCCATTCATTTTATGTTGGGTGAATTGATTTTAACGTACGCTATCGCACGGACGCGCTAAATTTAAATAAATACTATTGGGAATTAATTATTTGGAGTTTCAAACATGATTAGCCAAATGGAGAACGAATATTTGCGTGCCTGTAATGATTGCGCAGCGGCCTGCTTGCAATGTGCAACCCTTTGTTTAAAAGAACTTAATCCATTGCCTATGGTGAACTGCATTTTGTTAGATATGGAATGCGCAGATATGTGTCGCCATACCTCACAGGCTATTGCTCGGGGCGACTCTCATTTACATGCTATTAGCCTATTGTGCGCCGAAATTTGCGAAAAATGTGCAGCTGAATGCGGCAAGCATGATATGGATCATTGCCAGCACTGCTGCGAAACTTGTAAACGCTGTGCGGTGGCTTGCCGCAGCATGAAAAATTAGCATGACATATTAATTTTTTAACTTATTGTTATTAAGGAGCAAAACGGTGCAAACAGAAATATTAAAAGTAGCTGGCATGACTTGCGGCGGATGTGTTGATGTTGTAACAAGGGCGCTGGTAGCCGTTGATGGTGTGCATAACGTGAATGTAAAGTTAGAGAAAGATGAAGCATTAGTCGATTTTGATGAAAATATGACCTCACTTGACAAGCTTAAATTGGCAGTAGAAGAGGCAGGCTACGGCGTTGCAGAAAATAGTGGTGATGCGCCTAAAATCGAGGGTAAGAGCGGCGGCTGCTGCTGATTAAGTGCGCTAAAGTAGAGGGGTGATTTGCGATGAGTACTGATAAAGATGCAGTGATTGAGAAAGCGCAAACTTCAAAAGACCTTGTATGCGGCATGACTGTGAATGCTCAATCAACGCATCATTTAAAGCATGAAAACAAAACTTTGTATTTTTGCAGTGTTAGCTGCAAGGCCAAGTTTAAAGATAATCCTAATAAATATTTAACTTTAGCAAACAGTGTTAAACAAGCAAAAGCAATGCTTTTTGAAAAGATGGATACTGCACAAAAGCCTCCAGTTGATAATGCAATAGCTACACCTGCTGTAGCCACCGCGGGAATCATTTACACTTGCCCCATGCACTCAGAGGTGCGCCAAGACCACCCAGGCAATTGCCCAAAATGCGGCATGACCTTAGAGGCAGTTATACCAACATTAGAAGAGGGCGAAAGCGCTGAGTTAGTCAATTTTAAAAGACGTTTTTATTGGACTTTACCACTTACCATTGTAGTGACGTTTTTAGCCATGATAGGTCACCGTTTAAACTGGTTTAGCATGGCTACGCAAAGTTGGGTAGAGCTGGTGCTAAGTTTACCTATTGTGCTGTGGGCTGGCTGGCCATTTTTTGTGCGCGGACTTCAATCAGTAATAAATCGCAGCCCCAATATGTGGACTTTAATTAGCTTAGGCACGGGCGCAGCTTTTATTTATAGCCTAGTGGCAACCATCGCGCCGCAGTTGTTTCCTGCATCTTTTATAGCAATGGGGCGGGTAGCAGTGTATTTTGAGGCGGCAGCGGTCATTATTTCGCTCACCTTATTAGGCCAAATATTAGAGCTAAAAGCGCGTTCGCAAACGTCAGCTGCCATTAAATCATTATTAGGTTTGGCACCTAAAACAGCGCGACGCATCAATACCGATGGCATTGAAGAAGATATTCCACTGACAAATGTGCATGTGGGCGACAAGCTACGTGTACGCCCTGGCGAAAAAGTGCCTGTAGATGGTGTGGTGGTTGAAGGCAGTAGTGCGGTTGATGAATCAATGCTAACTGGCGAACCGATGCCAATTACCAAAGCGCTGGGCGATAAATTGATAGGTGCAACTTTAAATACTAACGGCGCGCTAGTCATGCAATCTGAAAAAGTAGGCTCAGCCACTGTGTTAGCTAGCATTGTACAAATGGTGATGCAAGCGCAGCGTTCTAAAGCCCCCATGCAGCGTATGGCAGACCAAGTGGCTGGCTATTTTGTAATGGTGGTAATCAGTATTTCAATATTAACCTTTTTTATATGGGGCTTTTTTGGCCCTCATATCAATGGCGAATCGAGCTGGGTGTATGGTCTTATTAACGCAGTAGCGGTGCTGATTATTGCTTGCCCATGCGCACTTGGGCTAGCAACACCCATGTCAATTATGGTGGCAAGCGGTAAAGCAGCTACACAAGGCATATTATTTCGCGATGCGGCGGCAAATGAAAGCTTTTGCAAAGTCGATACATTAATAGTCGATAAAACAGGCACATTAACTGCAGGTAAGCCGCAATTTGAACAGGTAACTGCGGCCGCTGGTTATGTTGATGATGAAGTGCTGCGTTTGGCAGCTAGCCTAGATCAAGGCAGTGAACACCCATTGGCAGATGCGATTGTAAAGGGTGCGAAGGCTAAAAACTTAGTGCTAGCTAAAGTAGAAAATTTTGAATCAAGCACAGGTATTGGCGTGCGTGGCACTGTGGATGGAAAAAAACTGGCATTGGGTAACACCGCATTAATGAGCGATTTAAAAATAGATATTGCTGAGCTGAAATTACCAGCCGAAGCCTTGCGAGTAACTGGTGCAAGCGTCATGTATTTAGCCATAAACAACCAATTGGCGGGCTTGTTAGTGGTGTCTGATCCGATTAAACCGAGTACGACGGATGCCTTAACTGAGCTAAAAACAGAGCGAATCCGCGTGATTATGGCAACTGGTGATGGCTTAACCACGGCTAAATCGGTGGCTAATAAGCTAGATATTGCTGAATTTTATGGCGAAGTTAAACCTGCTGATAAATTAGCCCTAGTAGAAAAGCTGCAAAAACAAGGCCGTATTGTAGCCATGGCGGGTGATGGCATTAACGATGCACCAGCATTAGCTAAAGCCAATGTGGGTATTGCCATGGGTACTGGCACCGACGTTGCCATTAACAGCGCACAGGTAACCTTAGTAAAAGGCGATTTGCGCGGTATAGCCGCTGCACGCGTTATTTCGACCGATACGGTAGCCAACATGAAGCAAAACTTAGGCTTTGCTTTTGCCTATAACGCGCTTGGCATTCCCATAGCCGCAGGTGTGCTATACCCATTTACTGGTTGGTTGTTATCACCAATGATAGCCGCATTGGCCATGAGTTTAAGCTCAGTTTCGGTGATAACCAATGCACTACGTTTAAGAGGTTTTAAACATAAAAATGCTCTGAACAATAAAAATGATTATGAAAACTTAGCTGAACTGCCGATTGTTAAAAAAGCATCAAAAACGCAAACAATTAATCAATCGGCCGTCAAGGCGGCAACTTTGAAATCAAATATGAAATGAAAATATTTGAGTTTAAAGTGAAATTTCTGCGTCATTTGTACAGGCAACAACGCTCTTTATGACCAGAAATTAATGAATAAAATCAATCAATAGCGCAATCCTAAAGAACTTAAAACCCCAATTTTTAATTTAATACAGAAAGACTCATTCTATGGCAAACCCTACTCATGAAAAGCGCAACAAAACTAATTTAACAGGATTAAATCCTTCAATATCGGAAGCTAACCGCTCACAACAAGCGGCTGCAGTCATAGCTGAAGAGCCTGGCGAGTCGCTCACCACTAATCAAGGTTTATTAATTAGTGATAATCAAAACTCACTACGCGCTGGCGTGCGTGGGCCAACGTTGTTAGAAGACCATATCTTGCGCGAAAAAATCATGCATTTTGATCATGAGCGCATACCAGAGCGCGTAGTACATGCGCGCGGTGCTGCGGCACATGGCGTGTTTGAGCTGTATGAAAATATGAGTAAAGTCACCAAAGCAGGTTTTTTAAATGATACCAGTGTTAAAACACCGGTATTTGTGCGCTTTTCTACAGTAGCAGGTTCACGTGGTTCGGCTGATACAGCGCGTGACGTACGTGGTTTTTCAGTAAGGTTTTATACACAACAGGGCAATTTTGATTTGGTGGGCAATAATATTCCAGTATTTTTTGTGCAAGACGCGATTAAGTTTCCTGATTTAATTCATTCAGTTAAGCCTGAGCCGCATAACGAAATTCCGCAAGCGTCATCTGCGCATGACACTTTTTGGGATTTTATCTCGATGGTGCCAGAAACTACCCATACCATTATGTGGGTGATGTCAGACCGTGGTATTCCACGTAGCTTTGCAGATATGGAAGGCTTTGGCGTACATACGTTCCGATTGATTGACGCAGCAGGAAAATCTAGTTTCGTTAAATTTCACTGGAAACCAGTAGCAGGTGTACATTCTTTAGTGTGGGATGAGGCAGTTAAATTAGCTGGCAAAGATGCCGATTTTCATCGTCGT
>JANOYU010000013.1:0-11517 GCA_031429035.1 Methylophilaceae bacterium | reverse complement strand
CTACCGAAGCCTCTAGCATTGATGCGGCCTGCAGGGCAGGTGATAACATGCTGCCAAAGGCTAAAATAGCAACTCTTTTGATTGTTTTTTCGGTTTCACCTTTTTAAGTGCTGGTTTTTACTGGGCTGGTCTTTAACAGACTGGTTTCTCTAACAATGGCGCCTTTGCCAATTGGCAAAGTTTCAAGTTTTTCGTTAATTTTCGCGCCTGTGCCAACGCCGCGTGGGTAGCGCACAGCCGCCACACCTTTGTGTAAATAGCCAGTTGTCAGCATTTGGCGACATTCGTTTTCGTCAGATGGCGCCATAATGACAATATTGGGAATACAGCGCAAATAACTTAAATCGTAAGCGCCTGCATGTGTTGGGCCATCTGCGCCCACCAAACCTGCACGGTCGATGGCAAATAACACATCTAAATTTTGCAGCGCAACATCGTGTATTAATTGGTCATAAGCGCGTTGTAAAAACGTGCTATAAATGGCTACCACAGGTTTTAAGCCATCACAGGCCATGCCCGCCGCAAAGGTTAATGCGTGTTGTTCGGCAATGCCTACATCAAAATAACGGCTGGGGTGTTTTTCGGCAAATGCGTTTAAGCCACTGCCATCGCACATGGCGGGCGTAATGCCGATAAGCTTTTCATCCGTATCCGCCATGTCCACCAGCCAATCGCCAAAAACTTGTGTGTAGGTTTTTTTGCTGCTGGCGGATGCAGAAACGCCGTTATCTGGGTCAAACTTGCTCACACCGTGGTATTTGTTTGGGTCTTGCTCGGCCAGCTCAAAGCCTTTGCCTTTTTGTGTCACCACATGCAAAAACTGCATGCCTTTTAGCGCGCGAATATTGCTTAAGGTATCTAGCAGCACAGGTAAATCGTGGCCATCTACAGGGCCAATATAATTAAAGCCAAATTCTTCAAACAGCGTACCTGGCATTACCATGCCTTTGGCATGTTCTTCAGCGCGCTTGGCAAATTCTTGCACTGGCGGCACTGCGCCCAACATTTTTTTGCCGCTTTGGCGTACTTTGTCGTAAAAACGGCCAGATAACAAACGTGCCAAATAATTATTCAACGCGCCAACGTTATTAGATATGCTCATGTCGTTGTCGTTTAAAATGACCAACAAATTGGCATCCATATCGCCCGCATTGTTCAGCGCCTCAAACGCCATGCCCGCTGTCATCGCGCCATCGCCAATAATCGCCACGCTGCGGCGTTCTAAACCGGCTTGTTTGGCGGCAATCGCCATGCCCAGTGCGGCCGAGATTGAGGTGCTGGAATGACCTGTGCCAAACGTATCGTAATCGCTTTCATGGCGCCGCGGAAAGCCTGCGATGCCAGTAGGCTTGCGTAAATTGGCCATGGCAGCACGGCGGCCTGTGAGTATTTTGTGCGGATACGTTTGATGGCCAACATCCCATACCAGCCTATCATCTGGCGTGTTAAACACATAATGCAGCGCAATAGTGAGCTCGACCACGCCTAGGTTTGAGGCTAAATGGCCGCCCGTTTGCGCCACACTTTGCACTAAAAAAGTACGCAGCTCTGCCGCTAAATCCGCCAATTCATCGCGGTTAAGCTGGCGCAAATCTTCGGGCGAATTAATCTTATCCAGCATTGCAGGCATGTAAATGTATAGGCAAACTAAAAGGTGCGTTGGGTAATAAAATTGGCCAAATGCCGCAGCAAATCGGCCTCGCGCCCGTAAAACGACAGTGCTGCCATGGCGTTGGCATGCAGTTCGCTGGCCAGTTGTTTGGCGGCAGATAAGCCTAAGATAGTGACGTAAGTCGATTTATTGTGCAGTTGGTCTTTGCCTGCGGTTTTACCCAATGTTTGCGTGTCGGCTTCAGCATCTAAAATATCATCGACTACTTGAAACGCTAGCCCGATTGATTTTGCATAATGATCAACTGCTTTAATTTTGTCATCTTTGGGTTTATCAGCGCTGTAAGCGCCAAGCAAGCAGGCGGCGCGTATTAGTGCGCCAGTTTTTTGTATGTGCATGTGTTCTAGCTCGGCACGTGTAAGCGGAATACCAACGCTTTCAATATCAATGGCTTGACCGCCCGCCATGCCGCGCGAGCCGCTGGCTAAGGCCAAAATATGCAACATTTTAAGTTTTTGGCTGGCGCTTTTTAATAGTTTATCTTGCGAAATTAGTTGAAACGATAAGCTTTGCAAGGCATCGCCTACCAACAAAGCCATGGCATCGCCATATTGTTTGTGCGTAGTGGGTTTGCCGCGGCGTAAATCGTCGTTATCCATGCATGGTAAATCGTCATGCACCAACGAAAACGCATGAATCATTTCAACCGAAGCCGCAGGAATATCTATTTTATTGATATCGGCTTCGCAAAACTCACCAGCCGCATAGGCCAGCAAGGCGCGTACCCGCTTGCCACCACCCATGGTGGAGTAGCGCATGGCTTGATGCAGACGAACTGGCGAGGTGTTGGCGGGCGGCAAATGCGCGTCTAGCACGCCTTCGATGCGCGTTTGCATTAAACTTAGCCAGCTGCCAAAAGCACTAGCTTGTTCATTGGCGGGCATAGGCATGGGCTTATTCATCGCGTCTATTCTTGCTTATCTTCAAAAGCAACTAATTCATTGGCTTGCGTCAATATGCGCACTTGCTGTTCGGCATCATCAAGCGATTTTTGGCATTGTTGCAGCAGGGCTGCGCCGCGTTTATAAGCATTTATCGATTGCGCTAGCGGCAAATTTCCTGATTCCATTTGGCTCACAATCGCCTCTAGCTCTAGCAGTGAGCTTTCAAAATCTTGTGCATCAGTCGGCATGGTGCTCGTCATAGCTTTAATTGTTATGCTTTAATTATCATGTTGTAATTATTAATTGATAAGCTATTTTAGCAAAACTAATCAAGCTTGCGTGCTTAAATTTAAGTAATTATGTTAGTTGGGCAAAACACGCAATAAAAAATGGCGAATATCGCTAATTTCTTGAGTATGCACGGTGTGCGCCATGGCGTATTCATGCCATTCCACTTGGCAATTTTGTGCTTGCAAAATTGCCAATGAGGCTTTTGCTCTTTCTAGGGTAATCACTTCATCAAAGCTGCCATGCGCCATAAAAATGGGAATTTTGTTAGCCGTTTGACTCATTTCTGCAGCTACTTTATTGTGTAAAGGTAAATAAGTAGATAGCGCCAGAACGCCCGCCAATGCTTGCTGCTGGCGCAGTGCCAAATGTAAAGCTACCGCGCCGCCTTGCGAAAAACCAGCAATCACAATGCGCTCGCTAGCCATGCCGCGTTGGTTTTCTTGTGCAATCAGCGATTGTATACACGCGCAGGCAGCTTGAATGCCAGACTCATCTTGCGGGTGCTGGCTGCTTAAGCCAAATAAATTGTACCAAGCGCGCATTTCATAACCGTTATTCATGCTAATTTTTTGGTAAGGCGCGTGCGGCAAAATAAAACGAAATTGCGGCAAATTCAGCATCTCCACCACAGGTTCAAAATCGTGGCCATCTGCACCCAAACCGTGCAACCAAATCACGCTGGCAACTGGGTTATTAACAGAAATTTCAATGGGTTTTTCGGTAAAATTGGTCATATTTTTCTATCTATTGTTAATTTTAAAAGTTTTTTATGCTGATTTAGCTTGTGCGCTATTCATGTTGGCTATATTACGTTATGCTTACTGGTAAATGATTAAAAATTAATATATTAATCAATTAATTATAACTAAATTTAACCATTAACTTAGCTTTTAATGCCTTTATTGTCACCCATCAAATTGGCACGTCAAATGTCTGCTTTGGCCAAGCAGCACAGCATAAGTTTTGCCATTAGTTTGGCGATTATTGCGCTGATGTTGTTGCATACCAGCCAAGTGCTGCCTTTGGCGTTTATCAATAAATTAGAAAACTACAGCTATGATATACGGCTAAATTTATTGATGCCGCGCACGCTAGACCCGCGCATTGTGATTGTGGATATTGATGAAAAAAGCCTAGCCGAACAAGGCCGTTGGCCGTGGAGCCGCAATAAAATGGCGGCTTTGGTGGGTAATTTATTTGATACCTACAAAATTAATACCTTGGGGTTTGATGTAGTATTTGCGGAGAAAGATGAAAGCTCGGGCTTTAAAAATTTGCAGTTAATGCAACAGCAATATTTAAAAGATGATGCCAATTTTGCCAGTGCGCTAAATAGCATTAAGCCTAAATTAGATTACGACCAAATTTTTGCCGATAGCCTAAAAAACCGCAAAGTAGTGCTGGGCTATTATTTTCAAACCAGTGGCGATACCAATCATATTGGCCAGTTGCCGCCTGAGTTATTCTCGGCAGACAGCTTTGAAAATCAATCCATTCATGCGGTGGGCGCCACAGGTTATGGTGCCAATTTGGCTATTTTGCAACAAAGCGCGCATACAGCTGGTCACTTTAACCCCGACCCTGACGACGATGGCATTTCGCGCAAGATATCGATGTTGATTGAGTATAAAAACCACTATTACGAATCGCTATCGTTAGCCATGGCGCGTGCCTATTTAGATAATGCCGTGATTGAGGCCAAATTTGCCAAGCTGGGCGCCAGTGACAATTATGCTGGGCTAGAGGCGTTTAAATTAGCTGGTAGGCGCGTTCCTGTGGATGATGCAGTCGCCACGCTGATTCCTTTTCGCGGTGCGCAGGGCAGCTTTCAATATATATCTGCCAGCGATGTGCTCAATAAAAAACTGCCGCTTAATAGCCTAAACAATAAAATTGTACTAGTGGGCACTACCGCACCTGGCCTAATGGATTTACGATCTGCGCCTGTGCAAAGCAATTACCCAGGGGTAGAGATGCACGCCAATATGATCTCGGGTATTTTAGATAACGATATTAAGCAGCGGCCTGCGTTTACCAATGGCATTGAATACTTGTTATTGATGTTGGCAGGTTTATTGCTAACTTTTACTTTACCTAAGCTTAATCCGCTTAAGGCCACCTTGTTAAGCTTGGGCGTGTTGGCGGCGGTGCTAAGCATTAATTTTGCCAGTTGGCAATTTGCCAATTTGGTGTTGCCTATGGCGGCAAGCTTGTTAATGATAAGCCTGATTTATTTAGTCAATATGAGCGTAGGTTATTTTGTAGAATCACGCGGCAAGCGGCAATTAACAGGGCTTTTTGGGCAATATGTGCCGCCAGAGCTGGTGAAAGAAATGGCACAAAACCCCGAGGCCATTAACCTAAAAGGTGAAAGCCGCGAGATGACAGTATTGTTCTCGGATATTCGCGGTTTTACTAATATTTCAGAGGGGCTAGACCCGCAACAATTGACACAAATGATGAATGAATTTTTGACGCCGATGACGAAAATAATTCATGAGCACCGCGGTACCATTGATAAATACATGGGCGATGCGATAATGGCTTTTTGGGGCGCACCGCTTAAAGATAACCAACATGCACAAAATGCTTTAAATGCGGCATTGGCCATGAACGTAGCAATTGCAACAATTAATGTAAAATTTGCCCAATTAGGTTGGCCAGCCATTAAAATGGGCTTTGGCTTAAATACAGGTAATATGGTGGTGGGCAACATGGGGTCTAGCTTTCGCATGGCTTATACCGTCATGGGTGATTCTGTCAATTTGGGCTCGCGCCTAGAGGCACTTACCAAAAATTATGGCGCCGATATTATTGTCAGTGAGTTTGTAAAAGCACAGGTACCAGAGATGCTGTATCGCGAGCTAGACATAGTGCGGGTAAAAGGCAAAGATAAACCAGTGACGATTTATGCCCCACTAGGCAAGCCGCAACAAGTGACAGCCGCTGCGCTGGCTGAATTAGCAAGCTATGAAACCGCATTGCAACACTATAGAAACCAACAATGGGACACTGCATTAAAGCAATTTAAGGCTTTGGCCTTAGAAAACATAACAGATAACACGACGCTATATGCGCTGTATATTGCACGCATTAAGCAATTTAAACAAACACCGCCAGCCGCAAACTGGGATGGGGTGTTTAATTATGAAACTAAATAAGCATAATGATGAAACAAAGTAATAAAATTTATAAAATGAGACATGCATGCAAGTAAAAGTATTGGGCTGTAGTGGTGGCATAGGCGATAACATGCGCACCACAGCGCTATTGTTAGATGATGATGTGTTAATAGACGCAGGCACTGGCGTAGGTGATTTATCGCTGGCAGCTTTGCTAAAAATTGACCATATTTTTGTCACGCATTCGCATATCGATCACATTGGTTTTATTCCGCTATTGCTAGACACGGTCATGGGCTTGCGTGCACAACCAGTGACTGTGCACGCCACGCGCGAAGTAATTACCATTTTAAAGCTACATATTTTTAATTGGTTAATTTGGCCTAATTTCAACCAAATACCCAGCCCTGTGGCACCGTTTTTAATTTATAACGAAATTGCAGTGGGCGAAAAGGTAATCGTTAACCAAAAAACCATAACTGCGCTGCCTGCCAACCACGTGGTGCCTGCGGTTGGCTACCAAATTAACAGTGGTGCGCATAGTTTAGTGTTTACTGGCGATACCGCGGGCGGCAAAGATTTTTGGCAAGTGGTTAATAAAATTAAAAACTTAAAATATTTAATTATAGAAACCGCATTTAGCAACGCAGAATCTCATTTGGCGATGTTGTCTAAGCACTTATGCCCAGCCACCTTGGCGCAAGAGCTTACCCACCTAAATAGCCAGCCGCAGGTATTTATTACGCATCTTAAACCGGGTGAAGATGCCTCTATTATGCAAGAAATTGGCGCCAACCCAAGCACTAAACATTGTGTAGCGCTGCAAAACGGTCAAGTGATGGAGTTGTAAAAGCTGTGGCAGATAAAAACGATCCAATCTCAATTAGCAAATCTACACTGGTGCGGTTTGAGCCAGTGGCAAGGCTTTCGCCCAGTCGTTTAGAAGAGCTAGCTGCCGTGTGTTTTATAGAGCCTATCAGCAAAAGTCTAGACCCCACGCGCATGGTAAATAGCGGCATGCAGGCACTTTATGTGGTGAATGGCGATTTAGGCATACGCTACGAAGATGGCAAAAAAGTGATTTTGCGTGCAGGCACCGATGCTGCCAAACACCCAGTTGATGCAGGGCGTCTTAAAATTAAAGATACCATTGCGCTAACATCACTAGACATAGTGCGCATCGATTTAGATTTGCTCGATATCATGCTGACGTGGGATCAACTATCTGGCTATCCGCCTGCGCAAATTAAAAAAACCAAAGTTGAAAAAACTGAATTTAAGCTAGATGCGGCCACTTTTAATGCATTTAAAGTGCAAAACGGCGTGTTTGAAAAACTGCCAGCAGCCAATATCGAGGCCATGTTTGCGCGCATGCAACCATTAGAGGTAGAAGCTGGCCAAACCATTATTACACAAGGGCAAGAGGGCGATTACTACTATTTAATTCACGAAGGTAGCGCCGTTGTTAGTCGCGTAAAAGACCCTAGCCAATCGCCCATAAAACTGGCCGAAATTTACAAAGGCGCAGGCTTTGGCGAAGAAGCGTTGGCATCAGACACCAAACGCAATGCCACTGTCACCATGCAAACCGATGGCGTTTTGCTGAGGCTAAATAAACAAGATTTTATTGAGCTACTAAAAGCGCCTATTATTAGCACAATCACCATGGTACAAGCGCAAGAAAAAGTAGCCAGTGGCAACGCCAATTGGCTAGATGTACGCTTTGCGTCAGAATATACCTACAACCATATTGATGGCGCCATTAACGCACCGCTACATGAATTAAGAAGCTTTATTAGCCAATTAGATACCGAAAAAGAATATATTGTGCACTGCCAAACAGGCCGCCGCAGCAGCGCCGCTGCGTTTATATTGGCGCAGTTTGGGTTAAAAGCGTTGGTGTTGGCGGGTGGTACGCGGGCTAGCAATAATGGTTAGTAATTAGATTTGGTAATAAATTAAACTAGTTTAGAGGTCTATTAAACACTTATCAAAACAAGTGCTTTGTAAGCCTCATGGATATTGGCTCGCAGAGCTTCTATTTCTTCTCGTACTATTTAGTTGGTTTAGTTTAAAAGTAAAAAAGCCCTAAATTTTAGGGCTTTTTTGTTTTTACAAGTTAAGTTAACTGCAATAATTGGGTTTGTAGCGCGCCTCTATACCTGGCGCCAAACATTCCCACACACCCTCACTCGCGCGCTGCAATGTGACGGTTTTATTTTTAGTGCCTACTGGTGCATTTTGTATGGTGCATATTAGCTCTGTATTAGTGAATGTAATGATACAGTTAGCTGTAGGGCTATGAAGATTTAGCTGGGCTAAACTAGTAATGGTTTCATTGTTCATCGTTAATGTTTCAAAATCAATTTTACCTGCGCTAATTTCGGTTAAGCCTGAAACCACTTTGGTTTTATTACGGTATTCTTCATATTGCGGCAGAGCAATAGCAGATAATATACCAATAATTGCTACCACCATAATTAGCTCGATTAAAGTAAAACCAGATTGCCTGTTAAATTTCATCATTAAAATTAGATTTCAAGTTGAGTGCATTAATAATTTTAGCTTTTTGTTATCGAATATTTTCTAATCGTAAGTAAAAAATATTCGGTAATAAAAAAGCGGAGCAAGCCCCGCTTTTATATAACCAACTAACTATAAAATTATGTACAAGCTTTTGGTAAGTATTCAGCTGCAATACCTGACACAGCCGCACATGTCCAAACGCCTGCAGAACTGCGAGCCACTTTGATGACGCCGCCATTAACTTGAGATGGCGCATTAACAAGTGTACATGCAATACCTGTACTATTAACAACAAGCGTGCCACAGTTTTTAGATACTGCAATACCTGCATCTGCAGCGGTAGATGGAGTAGTTCCATCGTTCATAATAAGTTCATAAGCTGTTTTACCAGCAGCGATCTCAGCTAAACCAGCAGTTACTTTTGCTTTAGCTTGATATTTAGAATACGCTGGAATAGCAATAGCTGCCAAAATACCGATAATTGCTACAACGATCATTAACTCGATTAGGGTAAAACCTTTTTGTGCTTGTGTTTTCATTTGTTTCATCATCATTTTAAAATCCTTTTAAAAAATTAAGTTTAAATATAACTACCGTAAATAACACACCGGTAGTTATTGTTACCAGTGCTTGAATAGGTATTAGCAATGACTGTGCCAACTTTTTATTTATTTAACTAAGTAATTGTTTTTAATAGTTTATATTTTTTAAAACTGAAATTTAGCTGATGATTTTTGTAAACGTGTGTAAATTTTTTGTTGTAATTGTTAAAAGGCTGCCAATTTGGCTGACAAAAAATGTCAGGCTATAAATTTAACTTACTATTTATGTCACCCCTACTTGTCATTCTGTGCTTGACACAGAATCTGGGGTTAAGATGCTGAATCAAGTTCAGCATGACAGAATTTTTGTCATTGCGGGCTTGATCCGCAATCTTGTGTTTTTGATTGAGATGCTGAAACTAGTTCAGTATGACAGACTCAGAATTCAGGATGAGGTGTGTTGGATGTGAAAAAAAAGCCGCAACCGCGGCTTTTTATTGGACTACCAAAACTTCCACCAAGGTTTTTTGCTGCTTAAGTTGCTGGCGGCAGCTGCGTTACCCGATGCGGCCCCTGTAGCGGCGGCTTTACTATTATCTGCCGCTCCTACAGCGGCATTATTTACTTTGAGTTTTCTAGCACCTTTTTAAGGTTAGCTAGGCCGCTATCGTATACACCAGTAATAAAGCCAGTTGCAGTGGCGTCATCTTGACCAGCTGGAATAGGCGGGTTTAATTTGTAAGTGCGGTAAAAACGGCCTACCCAAGTCACGGTGCTTTCACCAGCGCCAGGGCCAGCAGTTACTGTCATTACCGAGTTGTAATCGGCCACTGGTGCTACACCGCCAGTAATTTCATATTTCAATTTCATATCTTTGTCGTCGGCACTGCGCAATTTCTCGTTAATTTCGCCGCCGCTTTTTAATGTGAGTGTGCGATGCGTTTCGTCGCCTTTTTTCTCTAATTTAGTGCTGGCAATGGCAGGGTGCCAAGCTTGCATATTGCCAAAATCTTTTACCATGGCCCACACTTTGGCAGGTGGCGCTTTAATCACTACGCTTTTTTCTACTTTTTGTGGGGTAGGGCCGTGTGCAAAGGCCATTGGAACCAAAGTTAGGTTTGGAATTATTGCCAATGCTAAAATTGCTAAAAACTTGTTCATTGCTTGTTCTCCGTAAAAACTACTTATATATAAAATGCTAGCACCTATTATAAATCAGGTTAGCAATTAAGCCTACGCCATGTTAACGCGATGTAAGAAATTGCGTTGACGCGCACCTGCCAACCAGACTTCAACGTCATCCTCGCGCAGGCGGGGATCCATTGGTTTTTTAAAATCAGGTCAAAATGGATTCCCGCCTGCGCGGGAATGACGGACTTGGTGCGATGATTTATTGCAATATAAATTGCAAACTTAAATTATTGCAATATAAATTGTCCAAAGGCGCGGCTTTTATCGCCCGTTTTAATATGGCCTATTAGTTTATTGGTATTGCCATCAATCACGCTGACATTATTTTCACCCCAGCTGGCAACCAATACCTGCTTGGTTAGTGGGTCTATGCTAATACCTTCTGGCGTCATGCCCACATCTATTGTAGCAACTGTTTTGTTGGTGGCTAAATCAATGACAGAAACGGTGTCATCTTGCGTGTTGGTCACATACAGTGTTTTGTTATCTGCGCTGGCCACCGCGCAATAAGGGTGTTCGCCCACTTTTATAATGATTTGCGCAAATGTTTGGGTGTTGATGGCAGAAACGGTGTTGTCGTACACATTCACTGCATATAAAGTATTGCCAGTTAAAGAAAGCCCAAATGGGTGCTTGCCAACTTTAATACGCTTGGTGACGGTAAAACTTTTAGCATCAATCATCGCAATTTCGTTGCTATCGCGCGCCGCCACATACAACGTTTTGCTATCAGCGCTTACCACCAAGCCTGCAGGCGCTGTGGCAACGATGACTTCGCGGCGATCATCATAATTGGCGGTATTAATCGCCAAAATTTTGTCAGAAAACCAATCGGCTACATACAGCGTGCGGTTATTGGGTGCCACGGCAAGCCCTACTGGTGCGCCTTGCAGGGCAATGCTTTCGATAACTGTGTTATTTTGCGTATTAATGACGCTAATATTATTGCTTTCTACATTACTAATAAATACGCGCTGCAATTTTGCACTAAGCGCCACGCCAACTGGTGCTTTGCCGACTTTTATTGTACTAATTACCTTGTTTTGGCTGATATCGATTACTGAAACCGTGTTATCACCTTGGTTGGTAATATAAGCCAAGCTGGGCTGTTTTTGCACAGGCACGCAACTGCTTAAAAATAGTAAAAATAAAATAATGAATCGCATGTTTACATTGTAGATACAAATGCGCGCTTTCAATAGTGGCAAAAATATGAAAAAATACAATAAATAAGTTACAAATAAATTTAGGTGCAACAAAATGTTAGATCGTGATGGATATCGCCCCAA
>JANOYU010000012.1:0-6419 GCA_031429035.1 Methylophilaceae bacterium | reverse complement strand
CATCAAGCCTTCACGCGAAGCTAATATTCTTCTAATTCCTAACAAGCTTTTTAGTAAGCTTTTAACAACAAAAGGGGTTAACCATGAATCGATCTTTTATTTTTAAAGTAGTTGGTATTTTTTTGCTCACCATGCTGATGTCGTGGGCGGTGAGCTATGTAAACTCTCTGATTAGTGAGAGGCAAATGCGGCACGCTGATGTAAAACGCGAAATCGCTAGCAGCTCTGCCGGCGAGCAAACCATTATTGGACCCGTTTTAATGGTGCCCTATGTAGAGGATTACAATGTAACGACTGTAGAAAATAACATCAAAAAAACAGCTGCTGTACGCGATACACGCATGACATATGTATTGCCAGAGAATCTTGAATTAAAGGGCGGCTTTAGTAACGAGTTTAAAAAGCTGGGAATTTATAAAGCTTTAATGTACCAATTGGGTGGCAGTATTAAGGGTACATTTCGCTTGCCTGCAACTTTTAATGTAACAGCGCAGCACGATGGTGGTCGAATTACTTTTTTACCAGCTTACGTTAGTTTAGGCGTAAGCGATACGCGTGGCATTAGCGGTAAACCCATTTTTAACTGGAATAACGAAACATTTAAATTTGTGCAAGGCAGCCGCATTAAGGCGATCGGCAACGGCATTAATGCGCCAATTGGCGTACTAAACGTGGCAAGCGAGCAAACTATTCCATTTGAGTTTAAGCTTAATTTGCGCGGCATGGAAAACTTTAGATTCACGCCAATTGCAGAAAATAATGTTATTAGATTGCAATCTAGCTGGCAGCACCCGCACTTTAATGGTAGCTTTTTGCCCGATGCCAGCACGCAAACTATTAATGCTGGCGGATTTAGCGCCAATTGGGCAGTATCGTCGTTAGCAAGTAGTAACCAAGCGCAGTTTTCTAACTTAATGCAAAGTGACAGCGGCAACCGCAACTTAGAATCACTGGCTATTGGCTTTGTAGAGCCAATTAATGTGTATAGCCAAGCCGATCGCGCCACCAAATACGGCTTGTTATTCATTGGCTTAACCTTTGCTGGCTTCTTTATTTTTGAGATTTTAAAACGCCTACGCATCCACCCCGCGCAATACACGCTGGTAGGCTTGGCGATGGCGCTGTTTTACTTATTGCTAATTTCACTTTCAGAGCATATTAGTTTTGGTTTATCTTATTTTGCAGCCAGTTTTGCCTGCGTGGGTTTGCTGGGCTATTACCTTAGCCATGTGTTAAAAAGTAAAGCGCACGGCTTCGTATTTGCCAGCTTACTCACAGCATTGTATAGCGCGCTGTATGGCATATTGCAATCAGAAGACAACGCCTTACTGATGGGCAGCTTGATGGTGTTTGGCTTGCTGGCTCTAGTGATGGTGATTACGCGTAAAGTGGATTGGTACAAAATTAGCAGCAAACCCGAAGTGCCAACTGTGCACTCCAGCTACGACGTGATTTAAATCATGATGACTTTTAAACGCAAACTTATTATCGCGTTTACAGCTATCCTCGCGCTTGGGCTGCTATTGCCTGGGCGCGTGGCAGTGCCTGTAGAAAACGCTACCGCAAAAGATTGGAACGTAAATAGTTTTTGGTATGAACCGTGGGGTAAGTCTGGCGTGCATAAAGGTATTGATATTTTCGCCATAAATGGCTCACGCGTGATTAGTAGTAATTACGGCCTAGTGATTTTTACTGGAAACATAAAATTGGGCGGCAATGTAGTGGTTATTTTAGGCCCCAAATGGCGCATTCATTATTACGCGCACCTTAATTCAATTACTGCTAAAACCTTTGATTTTGCTGGCAAGGGTGACATTATTGGCAGTGTGGGTGATAGCGGTAACGCAAAAGGCAAATCGCCACATTTGCATTACAGCGTATTCAGTATCATCCCTTACCCATGGCGATTCTCAACCGAAACGCAAGGTTGGAAGAAAATGTTTTTTATGAATCCTGCTGAAAGTATTTAAATAGTATGCTCTGCAGGCCAATATCCATGCGGGCTGCAGGTCATGTTTTTTGATAGTATTTTTAGTTAAAGCGCTTATATGGCATAATGCTGCGATGTTAAAACAAGTTTTTATGCGCCAAAATTGATTGGCTAACAATGGATTTCTCAGCCAATCATCACACTTTAGCTGTCACCAATTTAGCAGTTGTGCGAGGTGAACGCATGCTGTTTAAAAAACTTAATTTTACGCTTGAAAATGGCACAGTATTGTATTTGCAAGGCGAAAATGGTAGCGGCAAAACCACGTTATTGCGAACAATTTGCGGGCTATCTAAACCGTATGAAGGCACTGTTGATTGGTGCGGTGAAAATATTCATGCAATGGCGGAAGAGTACAGTAAAAACCTACTGTATATT
Organism: Methylophilaceae bacterium; assembly: GCA_031429035.1. Taxonomy (GTDB): domain Bacteria; phylum Pseudomonadota; class Gammaproteobacteria; order Burkholderiales; family Methylophilaceae; genus Methylotenera_A. Next base: position 4,051 of record JANOYU010000012.1, on the reverse strand, counting down.
GGCCATTTACCGGGCATTAAAGAAGATTTAACCGCGCTAGAAAATTTGCAGTTTTCATTGGCTTTAACTGGCGAAACGGTTGTAGAGAATGATGCAATGACAGTGTTAAATCAACTGGGCTTGGCAAAAGGATTGAATTTGCCAACGCGCATGCTGTCTCAAGGGCAGAAACGGCGTGTGGTATTAGCACGATTGTGGTTGCAACATTCACCATTGTGGATATTGGATGAGCCTTTTACCGCACTAGATGCCAATGCCACTGATTTATTAAAACAAAAAATTGAGGCGTTTGCTAATAATGGCGGCATGGTTGTAATGACCTCGCACCAAGACTTTACTTTGCAAGTACCTAAGTTTGATCAATTAAAGCTGCTTGCCTGATGACAGAATCTAGCTCACCTGCAGTTAACTCAGAAAGAGTAAAACAAATCGGCACGTTTTCAGTGTTATTTAGCTTATTAGCACGCGATATTAAGGTGGCATTACGTCGCCAATCAGATGTAACAGCGGTATTTTTCTTTTTTATTATTGCAGCCAGCTTGTTCCCGTTAGGTTCTGGCTCAGACCCCAAATTACTGAGCGCAATGGCGCCAAGCGTGTTATGGGTAACGGCGCTGCTGTCTTGCATGCTATCATTACCGCGCATTTTTGCCAGCGACTATGCCGATGGCACTTTAGAGCAATTGATGCTGTCGAATCAACCAACAGTGTTAATTGTGCTAATGAAAATTTTAGCGCATTGGCTGCTTTCTGGCTTGCCATTGGTGTTTGTTGCGCCGCTAATCGGTTTGCAATTTAATTTAAGCGCTGCACAGTTACAAATTTTAGCACTATCGTTGCTCATGGGTACGCTGGCTTTAAGCTTAATCGGTAGCATAGGCGCAGCGCTAACATTAGGCATACGTGGCACAGGCGTGTTAATCGCCATATTGGTGCTGCCTTTATATATACCCGTGCTGGTATTTGGTGCAGGCGCGGTAAATGCGGTATCAATTGGTATGAGCCCTAGTGGCGCGCTATCACTACTAGGCGGTGTATTAGCCATGGCGCTGGTATTTGCGCCGCTGGCGTCATCCGCCGCGCTTCGCATCGCGTTAGAGTAGCAAGTTAAATTAACAAAAATGGAAACAAGCAATGGTAATAAATTGGTTTAAATACGCATCGCCTAAAACTTTTTACCCGCTGGCGGGCAAAATTATTCCGTGGTGCGCAGCGGGTGCGGCTATTTTAATTGCCTACGGCTTGTATATTGGCTTATTTGTGGCGCCGACTGATTTTCAGCAAGGCGAGGGTTACCGCATTATTTTTGTGCACGTACCAGCGGCGTGGTTTTCGATGTTTTTGTATTTATTAATGGCGTTTTATGCCGGCATGGGTTTGGTATTTAACGCAAAATTATCTTATATGATGGCTAGCGCGATTGCCCCCACTGGTGCCATGTTTACATTAGTGGCACTAGTAACAGGTGCGTTGTGGGGAAAGCCCATGTGGGGTGCTTGGTGGGTGTGGGATGCGCGGCTGACATCTGAATTGATTTTGTTGTTTTTGTACATTGGCTATATGTCATTACAATCGGCAATTGACGACAAAAGCCGCGCCGATAAAGCCAGTGCAGTGTTGGCGCTTGTGGGGGCGATTAACGTGCCGATTATTTACTTCTCGGTTAAATGGTGGAATACGCTGCATCAAGGTTCATCGGTAAGTTTAACCAAAGCACCCGCCATGGCGGCCATTATGCTGCAAGGCATGCTGGTGATGGCAATTGGCTTTTGGTTGTATAGTGTGGCGGTGATTTTTATGCGGGTGCGCAGCGAGATTACGCAACGCGAATACAATACGCTGCTATTTAACAGGGATTAATCGTATGCATTGGAACAGCGCGAGCGAGTTTTGGGCCATGGGTGGTTATGGCTTTTATGTTTGGGGATCGTTTGGCATCACATTTTTATGCATGGCGATTGAGGTTTTTTTGCTGCGTAAACGTAAGCAAAACATAAATATTAATGAATAAAAGGCAGTATTAAAATATGAAAGCACGTCACAAAAGGTTGGCTTTAATTGCACTGGGGCTATTGCTGTTAACAATTGCTGTTGTATTATTTACCAAATCATTCAAAAGCAATTTAGTGTTCTTTTTTACGCCGACACAAGTAGAAAATGGCGAGGCGCCAAAAACGGGTAATTTTCGCATTGGCGGCATGGTCGAGGCTGGCAGCTTAAAGCGCCTGCCCGATGGTTTGCGCGTAGAGTTTAAAGTTACCGATACGGCCAAAACCATGCAAGTGCAATATAAAGGTATTTTGCCCGATTTATTTAAAGAAGGAAAAGGCGTGGTGGCTGAGGGCAGTTTAGATAAAGATGGTTTATTTAAAGCCGACCAAGTGCTGGCCAAGCATGATGAGAACTATATGCCGCCAGAAGCCGCAGCAGCGCTAGAGGCTGCAAAAAAAGCAAAAATGAAAGAAACTAACTAATGATTCCTACTATTGGCGAGCTAGCGCTCATTCTGGCATTTATTTTTGCGATTATTCAAGGCACGCTGCCCTTAGTTGGCGTGTGGAAAAATAAACCCACACTGATGAATTTAGCCGTACCCACAGCCCGCGCGCAATCGCTACTAATTTTAATTTCATTTGCAGTTTTAATGTATGCGTTTTACGCCAACGATTTCTCGGTGCTATACGTCGCCTCTACCTCCAACTCGCAATTACCACTGATGTATCGCCTTGCTGCGGTATGGGGCGGGCACGAGGGTTCCATGTTGTTATGGGTGGCTATTTTGTCTATATGGACAATTGCAGTGACCATGTTCGCAAATAACTTGCCTGATAGTTTTAGAATCAGGTTAATTGCAGTAATGGGCTTAGTTAGTGTGGGCTTTTTAGCATTTATTTTGTTTACCTCTAACCCATTCGATCGACTAATTCCCGCTGCATTAGATGGCCGTGATTTAAACCCGCTATTGCAAGACCCTGGCATGGTGCTCCACCCGCCCGTGTTATACATGGGATATGTGGGTTTCTCGGTGGCGTTTGCATTTGCGATTGCCGCGTTGTTAGATGGCACGCTAGATAATGCTTGGGCGCGCTGGACACGGCCTTGGACGACAGTGGCATGGATGTTTTTAACGCTAGGCATTGCTTTTGGCAGCAAATGGGCTTATTACGAGCTAGGCTGGGGCGGCTGGTGGTTTTGGGATGCGGTTGAAAACGCCTCTTTTATGCCGTGGTTAGTTGGCACCGCGCTGATACATTCATTAGCGGTCACAGAAAAACGTGGTGCGTTTAAAGTGTGGACAGTATTGCTGTCTATCTGCGCATTCTCATTAAGTCTGCTTGGCACGTTTTTAGTGCGCTCTGGCGTGCTCACCTCAGTGCATGCCTTCGCCACTGATCCAAGTCGCGGCTTATTTATTTTGCTATATTTAGTCATTGTCATCGGCGGCGCATTATTGTTGTTTGCGCTGCGCGCACCCAATGTTGGCTTGGGTGAAAAGTTTGGTGTGGTGTCACGCGAATCATTCTTACTCGCCAATAACGTGGTGCTGGCTGCAGCAGCAGCTTCGGTATTATTAGGCACTATGTATCCATTATTAATTGATGCGCTTGGCGGCGGAAAAATCTCAGTTGGCCCACCGTATTTTGATGCGGTATTTGTGGCAATTATGGCGCCAGGCCTATTTTTAATGGGCTTGGGGCCATTGGCTAAATGGAAAAAAGCCAGCATTCCAGAAATTGGTACGCGCTTAAAATTGGCCGCAGTCATCAGTGTAGTTTCTGCGTTGCTGGTGCCTTCAGTGATGGGTAAAATAAGCCTGATGACGGCTGTTGGCGTGTTTATGGGCGTTTGGATTGTAAGCACCACTTTAATTTTGCTACAAAAAAGAATCCGTGCTAAACAAACAGCTGGTGCCAGTTTAATGGATAATTTTAAAGCGATTCCTTTAGCTTTTTACGGCATGTTGTTGGCGCATTTAGGCGTGGGCGTGTTTGTGTTGGGCGTAACGCTGGTAAAAGGTTACGAGAGCGAGCAAGATTTACGCATGGAAGTG
>JANOYU010000011.1:0-4970 GCA_031429035.1 Methylophilaceae bacterium | reverse complement strand
ACCAAAGTTTTACCTTCGCCAGTGCCCATTTCGGCAATTTTGCCGCCGTTAATCACCATGCCACCAATCAGTTGCACATCAAAATGGCGCATGCCAAGCGCGCGCACGCTGCCTTCACGCACCACGGCAAAGGCTTCTGGCAATAATTTCTCTAAGCTTTCACCTGCGGTAAAGCGCTGTTTAAATTCTTCTGTTTTAGCGCGCAATTCAGCATCTGATAAGGCTTGCATGGCAGGCTCTAGCGCGTTAATTTCTTTTACTTTTTGGCCATATTGCTTCACCAGCCTGTCATTGCGAGTACCGAAAAATTTTCTGAACAACGTGGATAACATGAAAAGACACCGACTTTCCGAAATTTCGGAAACCTATATTGAGATTTGAATGAGAATAATGATTAAATTTGTTTAATGTTGAATAGATTGGGGTTTATTGTGTTTAATTCAATGCTTAATTATTTAATTGTTTAAGTATTTGCGCGGGTCTAACGATGCACCATTTAAACGAATTTCGTAGTGCAAGTGCGGGCCAGTTGAGCGACCAGTACTGCCAACTTGCGCGACAATTTGGCCTTTTACCACACGCTCGCCCGCTTTTACCAACAATTTAGAAGCATGCGCATAACGTGTCTCTAAACCAGCCCCATGTTCAATTTTGACTATATTACCATAAGCGCCGCCCTGCTCGGCACTTAGCACAATGCCGTCAGCGGCTGCGCGGATGGCTGTGCCTGTATTGGCAGTAAAATCTAGCCCTTCGTGAAAAGCTTTATTGCCGTTAAACGGGTCTATACGCCACCCATAGCTAGATGAATTATAGGCAGCATCAATCGGGCTACTGTTGGGTAACATGTCTTTTAGCACACTTTGCTGTAAAATTTTTGCCTCTATACTACTCATAGAATCATCGCGCGCATCAACCGCTTGAGTTAGCGCTAAAATGGCCGCTTGCAAATCAGGCTCTGTCATCGGGTGTGCATTTACCAGCGGGCCGCCACTGTTAGCTGGTAGCAGCTTATCTGTTTTTAGGTTTAGCTTATTGTTGGTGGTTTTTTTATCTTTTTCGCCAGCAATTTTAGCCAGTCGGTCACTTTGTGCATCTAGCCGCATCATGCGCGCTTGCAGCTCGCCCAGCTCTTTGGCATAAGCATCTAAATGCACTTGCGATGAAATAATGGAGCTTTTTAAATGTGGCGGCAGCAAAGCCTTCACGCCTTGCTCTTTTATATTATCTTTTGGCGTGATAAATAACAACATCAATAGCACAGGCACTAGCACTAGCGAGGCCAATAGCCCACCTGCCTGTAACATAGACAAGGTTTTGGCTTTGGCCATTTTATTAGAGACTAAAATGATATTCATTAAATTAATATAGCTTTAAGTTAGATAGCTTCAAATTAGATAGTTACAAATTAAATAGTTAGTTAGTTATAATTAAATCATGCATAAAATTAACAGCTTATTTGCAAGCAATGGCCAGCTAGATGCTTTGGCTAAAAATGCGCAAGCGCACCAGCATTTGCAACAACTTTGGCAAAATGCCACACCAAGCATGCTTGCAGAATTTAGCTTTGCCAGCAACCTAAATAACGGCTTATTAACAGTTTACGCTGACAGCGCAATTGTCGCCAATAAAATCAAGCTAATACACGCTAGCTTATTGACGCAATTGCAAAATTTGCAAAAAAACAACCCCCAATTTAGGGATTGTAAAGTTACTGCAATTGGCGTGAAAGTGCAAGTAAAATATCGCCCAAAAGTGGCCGTTAAAGCCCCGCGCAAACTATCTGCCAACGCCGCTTATCATTTAAAAGCGCTTGCTGATGATTTGGGTGAATCTGAACTGGCCAGCAAATTAAACAGTTTGGCTCGCAAGCAATCCGCACAATAGCCGTTTACACACGCAATAAATTTAGATTTCAGCTTTGTTTTGCTACAAAATCTGCTCGTAAAAAAATCGCTATTATCGCACTTAAATATATGTTTAATATAATACTTTAGGTATTTTGCAGGTGCATTTTGCGTTGTCTATATAAAGGTTGTCGAGCCAATTGATTAATGCCATAATGCGCTTGGTTGTTACAAAGTATTTACAACTTTCTAAGTTGCACAGTTTGCTTTAATTACGTTCTAATCGATAAAAAATAGATAGGGAGAAGTTATGTCAGTTGCACTAACAATCGCCATTGCTGCCGCCGTTTTAGCAGTGTTGTATGGCGTAGTAATGAGTAGATGGATTACCAATTTGCCAGCCGGCAATGCGCGTATGCAAGAAATTGCAGGCGCGATTCAGCAAGGCGCAGCTGCATATTTAGCGCGTCAATATAAAACCATTGCCATGGTAGGTATTGTTTTAGCCATATTGGTAGCAGTGTTTTTAGGTACGACAACTGCAATTGGATTTGTTGTAGGCGCAGTATTATCGGGCGCTTGCGGTTTTATTGGTATGAATGTGTCAGTAAAAGCCAACGTGCGCACAGCACAAGCAGCCACTGGCGGTATTGCACCTGCATTTGACGTTGCCTTTAAAGGTGGCGCGGTAACAGGTATGTTGGTGGTTGGTTTAGGCTTACTTGGCGTAGCAGGTTTTTATTGGTTTTTAGGTGCAGAAAATGCCACTAATCTTGACCCATTAATTGGCTTAGCTTTTGGTTCATCACTTATCTCAATCTTCGCCCGTTTGGGCGGCGGTATCTTTACTAAAGGTGCTGACGTTGGCGCCGACTTGGTCGGTAAAGTAGAAGCAGGCATTCCAGAAGATGACCCGCGTAACCCAGCCGTGATTGCCGATAACGTAGGCGATAACGTGGGCGATTGTGCTGGTATGGCAGCTGATTTGTTTGAAACTTATGCGGTTACCTTAATTGCCACCATGGTATTAGGCGGCTTGTTAATCACAAACGCTGGTGCTAACGCAGTGATTTATCCTTTGATGTTGGGCGCGGTTTCAATCATGGCTTCTATCATTGGCTGCTTCTTTGTAAAAGCAACACCAACCATGAAAAACGTGATGCCAGCTTTATACAAAGGCTTGGCTGTTGCGGGTGTGTTGTCATTAATTGCTTTCTACTTTGTCACACAACATTTGTTTCCAAATGGTTTAATGGCGGGTGAATTGGCCGTATCTGCCAATCAATTATTTGGTGCTTGTGCGGTTGGCTTGGTGTTGACGGCAGCTTTGGTGTGGATTACTGAGTATTACACAGGTACAGATTACGCGCCGGTAAAGCATATTGCACAAGCCTCTACCACTGGCCATGCCACCAACATTATTGCTGGTATTGGTATCTCAATGAAATCAACTGCTTGGCCTGTGCTGTCAGTTTGCTTGGCCATTTGGACGTCATACCATTTAGGTGGTTTGTACGGCATTGCCATTGCAGCAACTTCAATGTTAAGCATGGCGGGTATTGTGGTTGCGCTTGATGCGTATGGCCCAATTACTGACAACGCTGGCGGCATTGCCGAAATGGCCGAGTTACCTAGCAGCGTGCGCGATGTAACAGACCCATTAGATGCAGTTGGTAATACAACAAAAGCAGTGACTAAGGGCTATGCAATTGGTTCTGCAGGCTTGGCGGCATTGGTATTATTTGCCGATTACACACACAAACTTTCTGGCGCAGGCATTGATGTTAAGTTCGATTTAAGCGACCCAATGGTGATTATCGGCTTGTTTATTGGCGGTTTAATTCCGTTCTTATTCGCTGCCATGGCGATGGAAGCGGTGGGCCGCGCAGCTGGCGCGGTGGTAGAAGAAGTGCGCCGTCAGTTCCGCGATATTAAAGGTATTATGGAAGGCACAGCTAAGCCAGAATACGGCAAAGCGGTTGATATGCTGACCACAGCGGCCATTAAAGAAATGATGATTCCATCATTATTACCAGTTGCGGTGCCAATTGCAGTCGGCTTGTTATTAGGCCCAGTAGCGCTTGGCGGCTTGCTGATGGGTACGATTGTGACGGGTTTATTCGTGGCAATCTCTATGTGTACAGGCGGCGGCGCTTGGGATAATGCCAAGAAATATATCGAAGACGGCAACCATGGCGGCAAAGGCTCAGACGCGCATAAAGCGGCTGTGACTGGCGACACTGTTGGCGACCCTTACAAAGATACGGCTGGCCCAGCGGTGAATCCGCTGATTAAAATTATTAATATTGTGGCTTTACTAATTGTGCCTTTGTTGCATATGTAAAAACCAGTATATGTAATTGTTTAAAAATAAAAAAAGGCAGCCTAGGCTGCCTTTTTTTATTACTATTTCAAATTACTTACTGAACATAATTATTTAGATGCCCTGCAAGCCGCATGGATATTGGCTTGCAGGCCTGTTTAAATTTCTCGAAGATTCATTTGTTCGCATATTCCAGATTCAGCTCGAAAGCAAGACAAGGCGACAACTAGCGAATGACGCAGACAGTACGTTTTTGGTACGGCTAGGAAATGAGCGCGGCAGTCAACGTAGCATTGCTGATGAGATGAAGAATGGAATTAAAATGCAGGTTTTACTTCGGCACTATTATAGCGCGCAACGCCATCCATAATTTCTTTGTGCGCATCTTCAATGCCTACCCAACCTTCAATTTTCACCCATTTGCCTTTGTCTAAATCTTTATAGTGCTCAAAAAAGTGCGAGATCATTTCTAAACGCCAAGGTGAAACATCTAAATAGGTTTTTTGGTAAGCATATAAACCGCATACTTTCTCCACTGGCACAGCCAATAATTTGGCATCGCCACCAGCTTCATCAGTCATTTGCAACATGCCAAGTGGGCGGCAGCGCACCACCACTCCTGGCAGCAACGGCACGGGCGTTATGACTAACACATCTACTGGGTCGCCATCATCGGCCAACGTGTGCGGAATATAGCCGTAGTTGCATGGATATTGCATGGATGTACCCATAAAACGATCGACAAACAGCGCACCAGTATCTTTATCGACTTCGTATTTCACTGGGTCGCCCTGCATGGG
>JANOYU010000010.1:0-12370 GCA_031429035.1 Methylophilaceae bacterium | reverse complement strand
CACTTTTAACTTTGGCGCGATAGAGGGCAAACTAGAAGGTGACGTGAAAGATTTGCAACTAGAAAACTGGAAACCTGTGCGCATGGATGCGATCATCCAAACTGCCGATGGCAAGCACTTAAAAAAAGTCTCACAGCGCGCGGTAGAAAACATTACCGCATTGGGTGGCGAGGGCACTGCAGCGGCCTTGCAGCGCACTTTTTTGCGATTTTTTAAAGAATTTAATTACGAAAAAATTGGCTTAAGCTGTCAATTGCGACAAGATATATGCAAAATGGGTGGTGTGGAGTCAACGGGCTCTGAGTCAACCCAAGCAGGGTACATCATCGTTAAAGGTAAAGGTGCTCCCAGTGTCAATGTGAATGGCTATACCCAATATGTCAGCTTATCAGATTTAATTGCGCGTATGAAACGCATTACTGATAGCAATACTAAGATGATAGTGAAGTAAGTTAGCTCCTCGTTCGTCATTCCCGCGTAGGCGGGAATCCAATTTGACTTTAAAAGTAATAAAATTTTAGTAAGTTTATGAATATTAAGGATTTAAAAATGAAAAAATGGATCATCGGTTTAAGCATTGCGGCAATTTTACCCGCCTGCGTAACTATCAATATTTACTTTCCCGCAGCGGCTGCAGAAAAAGCCGCCGATAAAATTATTGAAGAAGTGTGGCAACTAAAAGACGCGCAAACTAAACCTGGCGAGCCGACACCAAAACCTGCACCAGATAACGCACCAGACGCTAAACCTGCTGATGTTAAACCAGACGCTGTGCCTGCGAAATAAGGGGAATAATGTGAAAAAACTATTATTAAGTTTTGTAATGCTTGTTAGCTTATTTGCTACCAACTTTGTTGGCGCGGCTGAGCCTAATTTAGATGTCAACACGCCCGCCATTGTTGCCATTAAAGCCAGTATGACAGGCCGCCACTCGCTGCTATTGCCACACTATAACAGCGGCGCGGTGGGGCTAACTAAAGATGGCTTTATTGCAGTAAAAGATGCGACTGCAGTGCCATTAAAAGACCGCGGCGGCATTAATAGCTTGGTGGCAGATGAAAATGCTGACCGCGCTAAGTTATACAAAGAAATTGCCGCTGGCAACGGCCATCCAGAATGGCAAAATGACATTCAAAACACCTTTGCAGGCCGCTGGATAGATAAAGCGCAGAGTGGTTGGCATTATCAAAATGCTGGTGCTTGGGTGAAAAAGTAATGCGTAAAAACAATTGACACCCAAGACATCTTTAAACTAAACTAACAAGACTTAGTTTAATAAAGTCTTGTTTTAAAATAAGGTTAATTATGCAAACAATTAATATGCACGAGGCGAAAACCCAATTGTCACGCCTAGTAGAGCTGGCGGTGCAGGGCGAGGATTTTATTATCGCCAAATCAGGTAAGCCGCTGGTGAAAGTGACGCGTGTGGATGCGCCTGCACCAAAGCTTAAACGTAAAATAGGTTTTATGTTGGGGCAGGTGAGTGTGCCTGATGATTTTGATACGATGGGTCAAGCTGAAATTGACAGACTTTTTAATCAAGCAATATGAATTGCCTGCTAGATACGCATTTATTGTTGTGGGCAGCAGGTGAGCCGCAAAAACTTTCAAAAAAAGCTTTGCAATGGATAGAAAGCCCAGAAAATGTGCTGTATTTTAGCCCAGCCAGTTTTTGGGAAATTGCCATTAAAAACCAATTGTGTCGCACTGATTTCAAGCTGGATGCGCGTGTATTAAAGCGCGGTTTGCTAGATAACGGCTATGTGGAATTGAGCATCAATACCGAGCACAGCTTGCACATTAATTTGCTGCCAAATATTCACAAAGACCCTTTTGACCGCATGCTAATTGCACAAGCAACTGTTGAAGGAATGGTTTTACTGACAGCCGATACAACTGTTGCAAAGTATGCGGGCAGCATTCAACTGGTTTAAAATTAAAATGACACCAACCCTCGTATTTGACATCGAAACTATCCCTGATGCTACTGGCCTGCGCGCCTTGCTGGACGTGCCTTCCACGGCAACAGATGAGGACATTGCTAACATCGCGTTTCATCAACGCAGGCAACACAATGGCAGTGATTTTTTGCCATTACATCATCATAAAGTCTGTGCGATTTCTTGCGCGCTACGCGAGGGCAACAACTTCAAAGTATGGACGCTTGGCGATGCAGACTCAACCGAAGCCGAGATGATTCAACGCTTTTTTGATGGCATAGAGAAATACACGCCACAAATTATTAGCTGGAATGGCAGCGGCTTTGACCTGCCCGTGCTGCATTATCGCGCCATGATTAACAAAATTGCCGCGCCGCGCTATTGGGATATGGGCGAAGACGACAAAGATTTTAAGTGGAATAACTACATCAGCCGCTATCACACGCGGCATTTAGATTTAATGGATTTGCTGGCCATGTACAGCCCGCGCGCTAACGCGCCGTTGGATGACATCGCGCAGCTATGCGGATTTCCAGGTAAGCTGGGCATGGATGGCAGCAAGGTTTGGGATGCTTACAAAGATGGCAAAATTGAGGAAATCCGTAATTATTGCGAAACCGATGTCGCCAATACGCACTTGGTGTATTTGCGCTTTCAACTGCTGCGCGGGCATTTGACTGAAGCCGCCTATGAAGCTGAAATTAAGCTGGCGCGCGAAACCTTAAGCGGCTATTCAGAAAATCACTGGAAAGAATTTTTAGCGGCTTGGAAAGCTTAAAAACAGCACCAAAATACCCCGTGCAAAAAACAATGCCCTGTATGCCAGTATCTATGCGGCTTACAGGGCATGCGTTGTGATATCACTTGTTGTTAATTAATTGTATGTTCAATTTTGGCCGCTGGCTGGGCAGATTGTTCGCCTGCGTTTTTAAGTTCTGGTTTTAAGGCTTCACCGCTCACGATTTTGGCATTAATCTCTTTTACAGTGGCCTCAAGCGCTACAAAACGTTGCGGTGTAGTTGGGTGTGATGCTTTTACCGTAATGGCTTGCGAATTGCTAACCGCCATTCTGCGCCAAAAATCAGCCGCATGTTCAATATCGTATCCAGCTTGTTTCATAAAATATAAGCCCACATAATCGGCCTCTTGTTCAAACTCAACCGAGTAGCTATTGCCTGCAAGGCCAGCGCCAGCTCTTGCAAATTCACCATTGGTATTAACGCCTGCTGTGGCTGCCGCAACATCTAACAGTAAGCCAAAAAACCCACCAACCATTGCATTTTTTTGTTTTGCATCAATATGTTGCATAGAGTTATGTGCCAGCTCGTGGCTAAGTACCAATGCAATCTCTTCATCTGTTTTAAAAAAATCCATCATGCCTTTGTAAACTACAATATTTTTGCCATCCGCATAGGCATTTTTAACGTCATCTGGCGCCAAATATACATTAAAATCGCAAGCTTTAACTGGCGTAATACTGGTTGTTAGCTCTTTGTCGTCGCGGGTAATTAACATATTAACTGGTGTAAACGTTTTACCTAAACTAGCTAATTTTTCTTTAATAAGCTTGGCAGAATCTTTACCAGCAGGCACTAGCCAATTATCGATAGACATTAAAATATCACCTTGTTTTAAGGTGGCTATTTGTGCTGGTGAGCTAGTTGCCACATGCAAAATTCGATAGCGTGTATCTATATTATATTTAGCTTCTGCTGGCGCTTTCATGCTGGCGTTGAAGCTATCGCTGTTCCAATAATCAAAGCCATAATAAGCGCCCACTTTTTCGCCGCACATGCCAGCGCCCGAGGTAATAATGTGCTGCGACACGTTTTGCAGTTTGTTGTAATTAGCCATGTAATCTTCTAGCACTAGCAATTGCTGCTTTTTTGTTTCTTCATCCGTGCTTGCAGCGTTTGCGCTGGGGGAGCGTGTCTGAGGCCCAACACAGGCCGTTATAGAAAGGCTTAATATTAAGATTGCAGAAATATTGTGTGTTATTTTAGGCATTATTATTCTCTTTTTTAAGTAGGTACTATGTTTAATCTTTACTAGATATTTAAACAAAGCAATTTGTAAGCCAATACTACGAAGTAGATTAAGTTTTATTTAATACAAGGGGTTAAGCAAACAGGCTCATCAATATTTTGTATCAAATTAGTCAAAATATGACATATCTGTACAGCTTTTATCAGTCATTCAACTTTAGTACTATCTGCGCCTAATTACCTTCAGCGTCTAGCGGCATATCTTCATCTACAACTTGATTATCGCTTCTGGCTTTCCAATTCAAAATCACTTTTTTATTTGCGTCTGCTTCTAGCATGACTTTATGGCGCAGTTTTTGGCCATTATTACTGGCCAAAATGGTGTAAGTGCCTGCGGGTAAATTCACGTATAACACTGGTTTTGCACCTTTAACCCGAAACATCAAATTACTCGCCTCGTCATAAATGTTTACATTCACATCCATCGCCCAGCGGCCGACTACGCCTTCTGAAAACAGTAAATTCAAGGTGTAATTTTTGGCAATTTTTTTCATCTGCGCAGCTTCTTCCTCACCTATGCCCGCCGTCACATATTGGTAGCCGTGTGCCGAGTTGCGAATGCGTAGTGGATCTGCCAGTGCCAAGTTGGGTAATATAAAGTTGCAGCTTAAAATTAAACCAAACAAAATAATTATTTTTTTCATTTAAATGCTACTTTCTCTAATTTATATAAGTACTTAAACGTTTTTATGAATGTAGTTTATCAGACTTTTTGAAATTACTGTATTTTTAGCTTATGCGTTAAAATGCGCGCATGAGAAGAAACCGCAATAAAACCTACCAAAACCCTGCCGATAACCCCATTTTACAAGCCACTATCGAGTCGCTAGACCAAGAGGGGCGCGGTGTTGCGCATGTAGATGGCAAAACCATTTTTATTGATGGCGCGCTGCCCAATGAGGTGGTGATGTATCAATCGCAACGCATTAAACCCAGTTACGAGGTGGCAAATACCATTGAGGTGTTGCAAGCTTCAAATGATCGCGTCACCCCAAAATGCCCGCATTATGGCTTGTGCGGCGGTTGTAAACTGCAACATATGGATGCGCGCGCGCAAGTTGCTGCTAAGCAAAAAATGCTAGAAGCCGACTTATGGCACATAGGCAAAGTGAAGGCGAAAACTATGTTGCCGCCGCTGTATGGCCCCACTTGGGGTTACCGCCACAAGGCACGATTAAGCGTGAAATATGTGCAAAAAAAAGAACGCGTGCTGGTGGGCTTTAATGAAAAAGGCACGCGTTTTGTGGCCGATATGAATAGCTGCGAAGTGCTGGTGCCAGAAGTTTCTGCACTAATTGCGCCGCTACAAGACATGATTTTGCACCTGAGTATTCGCGATAAACTGCCGCAAATTGAGCTGGCCGTTGGTGAAGACTCGAATAATACGCACGAAGGCGCAAAAGTCATCGTGCTGATTTTACGTATTATGGATGTGCTGACAGAAAATGACGAAACGCTGCTTAAAGCTTTTGCTGATGATCAAAAAGTACAAATTTGGACGCAAACAAAAGGCCCCGATACCATCAAGCCGTTTTGGCCTTTGAATGGTGAGCAGTTGCAATACAGCCTGCCTGAATTTGATTTAACTTATCCGTTTAAACCAAATGAATTCACTCAAGTAAACCCACAAATCAATCAACAAATGGTGCACAGCGCAATGCAATTACTTGCGCCAAAAGCGGGTGAAAACATTGCCGATTTTTTCTGCGGCATTGGTAATTTTACGCTGCCAATTGCGCGTAGTGGCGCAACGGTATTAGGCTTAGAAGGTTTGAGCAACTTGGTGGATAGAGCCGTTGAGAGTGCTAGTTTAAATAAAATCAACAACGCAAGTTTTGACGTGGCCGATTTATTTAAGATGACCGAAGAAAGTTTGGCAGACTTAAATTTAAAACATGGTCATTTTGATAAATGGCTGATTGACCCGCCGCGCGATGGCGCATTTGAGCTGGTGAAATCGCTTAAAAATGCACCTTATAATATATCTGTAACAGACATCATTCAAGACGATGCCCTGCAAGCCAATATCCATGCGGCTGCTGGCGATGCTAAAAACGCTCGTGCAGAACTTGAGAGCCCAGAACTGATTGTATATGTGTCTTGCAACCCCGCCACGCTGGCGCGCGACGCGGGCATTTTGGTGCACGAAAAAGGTTACAAGTTAAGCGCGGCTGGTGTGATTAATATGTTTCCACATACCGCGCATGTGGAATCAATTGCATTATTTGAAAAGCTATAGCGCAAATTCAATATTTTCTTGCCTTAATGTGTTTCTGAAAATAATCACTTTTTTCTCGGGATTCCATTGCATTGGCTTACCAGTAAAAGGGTTGTTGAATTGAGTACCGGCCAGATTGATATAGTTTTGAGTATTTGCACTATCAATATTTTTAACTCTTATTTGGGTAATTAAATTAAGTGCATTGATTGAACCATTGTGTTGGTGCATCGATTTAATCAATTCAAAACCAATTGGTAATCCGCCAACAATTTTATTTGCTAAATAGCTGTTAAAGGGGTCGCACAAGTTAATGTTAAATATATTTTGTGATTTATATTGCTGATTAAAACGTTCACTCGCTAAAGCAAATGTGCTTGGTGATTTTTGCGCACTTTCATAAAAATCTATTTGCATGCGATACAGTCGGTTACGAATGAAGTTGGTATGAACATAGTAAATATGTTGTTGTTTTGTAATCAATTCATTGTTAATGAACTCATAATCTGCACGCAGCATGTTTTTTATGTTGTATCTATTTAACCCGCTTGGCTTTAGTAAATCCTGCAGTTCATCGTAATGTTGTGTACTAATTTCTGGTGATTTAAGTAATACATTTTCAATAGATTTTAAGCTTAAGCTATCAGCCACTAAAAATATTGCGCGCTCTATCATTGTGTTTTTTGCAGCTAAAGCGCGGCTAATAAATTGGAAATTATTTCGCCATTTTTGATATGCAACTTCTGGTCTACCTTCATCGACATCTAATTTAATTTCTGCCGCTAACAACACATTGATGTCAATGATAGTTTGGCCGCCGCCAAAAGTGCTGCCTTGCCAGTGTGGCATTGTGTATAATTGTTGGTAGCGGGAAAGTAGCGTTTTATTAGCCAATATCAATGTTTTCAATCGCTCAACACTAGCGCAGTTATCATTCGTTTTTTTTAATTTATCATCTAGCCAGCATTCAAATTCATCTCGTTTGCCAACAAAATTTAGCTTAGCTGGTCCATTTGCTAAAAACCTTGCTACATCACGCGTTAAATCATTTCTAGATGCATCAATTAGTAGCCGACCATGCTTAATGCTGTCTTTCTCTTCTGGCGCATTGATGCCAGATATAGCAATGGCTAAGTTTTTATTGTCGGGAATCTTGTTTGCGGATATTGCATAAAATACATCGCGTCCAACATCGGGCGATTCGTCATAAAATAAAGCAAAACCAGCCCAAATTAAAAGTAATAAAATTAGCGCAAGTAAGCTGTATAAAACACGCTTCAGAGTAATTTGGGTGGTGAATGTTTTTATTGGCATGTTATTTTTATTGTTGAATCTAGAAATTTTAGATATTAAAAATGGCTAGCTAAGGCTAGCCATGTGGAATTGATTGTTTGTTTTGAATAAATTTAAGTTTATCTTTTTTCTTGTCTAGTGCCAAAAAAATCATTTTGATTTCTGCGATTATCTACACTGAAAGCAGTAAAGCCACTTACCGCTAACAACAATAATCCACCAGCGATGGCGATATTTTTTAAGCATAAAATCATTTGCATTTGATCGGCAAAATTACTGTGAAATAGCGCCGCTGCCAATAGTGAAAAACCTGCCAACGCAAATGCTGCCAAGCGCGTTTTAAAGCCAATTGCCAAGCAAATACCGCCAATGACTTCTAACGCAATAGTGGGCCATAATAATATGCCTGGCACGCCAGCAGATTGCATATAGCCCATGGTGCCAGCGGGGTCGCTAATTTTGCCCACGCCCGCCAAAATAAAAATTAGCGCCAGCATAATGCGGCCAATCAGTTGAACAATGCCTGTCACTTTGTGCTCCTTTTTTAAATGCTATTTACATCATAAACTTATCCAAGCATGCTTGCAATATTGTGTAAAATTAGCCCTATGTTAAAAAAAGTGTTTATTTATTTTTTGGTGTTATTTGCGCTGACCGCATGCCAAAAAAACTCTACATCAACACAAGAAATCCGTTTTGCTATCGCCCAAGCGCCACTTAATTTAGATCCGCGTTACGCTACCGATGCTGCGTCAGAGCGCGTCAATCGTTTAATTTATCAGCCATTAGTTGATTTTGATGCTACCTCGCAACCCGCATGGATGCTTGCTCGTGGCGATGCCATTAATGCGCGTGAATATAAGTTTAAGTTGCAAAAAAATGCCACTTTTCACAATGGTGATGTGCTGACGATGCGTGATGTAAAGGCAACTTATGATAGTTTGAAAAAATTAAAAGATGCGCCGCATGCGGCCGAGTTTGCCAATATAGAATCAATACAAGTGCTGGATGATAAAACACTTATTTTTAAGTTAAAACAAACAGATGCGCATTTTATTAGCAAGCTGATTATTGGTATTTTGCCTAAAAGTTTAATCGAAAATGGTCACGATTTTTCGCGCAATCCTATCGGCAGTGGCGCGCTAAAATTTGTAAGCTGGCAGCACGATTTAAAGTTAAAACGCCATACAGATAACCTACAAATTACTCTGATAGAGGTGAAAGACCCCACTGTACGCGTGCTTAAATTAAAAAAAGGTGAGGTCGATTTATTGCAAGGTGATTTGCCGCCAGAATTAGTTAAATATTTACAAGCCACCTCTGGCATCCGCGTAGATACTGGCCTTGGGGCCAACTACTCATACCTCGGCTTAAATATGCAAGATAAAACACTGCAAAATATTAAGGTACGGCAAGCCATTGCGCACGCCATTGATAGACAGACGATTATCGATAAAGTGATGGTAGCAAACACGCGGCTGGCCAGCAGTATTTTGCCGCCAGAGCATTACACCAACGCCAATAACTTGCTGCCGCTATATGATTACAACCCAGGATTAGCCAAAAAATTACTGATTGAAGCGGGCGTAAAATTGCCGCTAAAATTAGAATATAAAACCAGCACCGATGCGTTTAGGGTGCGCTTAGCCACCATTATGCAAGCGCAAATGCGCGAAGCGGGCATAGATTTACAAATTAAAAGTTTAGATTGGGGCACGTTTTTTGCCGATGTAAAAGCAGGTAATTTTCAATTGTATGGCCTAACTTGGGTTGGCATTAAAACGCCAGAAATTTATGCAAAAGCTTTTGGCTCAAAATACTTTCCGCCCAATGGTTTTAACCGTGGCAGATACAGCGACGCTGAGCTTGATAAATTGCTGGCCGAAGAAAGCTGGCCAGCCGCTACCACGCGCATACACGCACAATTGCCTTATATTCCACTATGGTACGAAGGGCAATTTGCTGCCATGCAAAAAAATATCAGTCATTACAAACCCAAAGCTGACGGTAATTGGGATGATTTAGCAACAATTACAAGGTCGGCTACAATACAATAATATGAACACCAAAAAATCATCAGCTAACCAATCTGAAGAAGTTAAATATTACTCAGCAGAATTTGTTTTAGCTGAGTTAAGAGAAATGCTAGATGCCCAAATTCACAAATCTTTAATTGAAGCCGATGTTAGAGAGTTAGCGACTGAAGACGAAGTAAATGCCGTATTTAAAAAATGGAAATAAAAAATCAACGTTGGTAGACATATAAAACTTGTCTGGTAATTAAAAAGGGCGTATTGTCCGCTATATCACCTAGATAAAGATTGTATAATGCTTACCACTGAAACGCCTAATAACGCAGTTATTGAATATTTAAATGCGGCACGTAAGTTTCACTCACAAGCCTCGATTGCTAAACAATTAGGTGTTGCTGCGCGCACCGTACGCCGCTGGGAGGCCAATCAAACCCAACCACCAGCCTATCTATCTGCAGCCTTACAACAAATGCTACCTTTCCATAACGTGCAAAAAACTGAAGCTAAATTTGATTTTATTGACTTGTTTGCGGGCATTGGCGGTATACGAGCTGGCTTTGAAACCATCGGCGGGCAATGCGTTTTCACCAGCGAGTGGGATAGTTACTCACAAAAAACTTATGCTGAAAATTTCCCTAGCACACATCTATTGGGGGGAGATATTACACAAATAGCGGCAGCGGATATTCCAAACCATGATGTTTTATTAGCAGGATTTCCTTGCCAGCCATTTTCTATAGCGGGTGTCTCTAAAAAAAATGCGCTAGGTAAATCACATGGTTTTGCATGTGAGGCACAAGGCACACTTTTTTTTGATGTAGCTCGCATTATCAAAGCTAAACAACCCAAAGCTTTTTTACTTGAGAATGTGAAAAATCTGCAATCGCACGATAAAGGCCGCACCTTTGATGTGATTAAACGTACTTTAACTGAAGAGCTTGGGTATAGCATCCATGTAAAGGTAATAGACGCCGCACACTACGTTCCACAACACCGTGAGCGTATTTATATTGTAGGCTTTAAAGAACCAACAGCCTTTGATTGGGCCGCATTGCAATTGCCTGAAAAAGCGCACAGCCTAGCCGAAATATTGCACCGTACTGATGGTACAGAGCCTTATTCACCTTGGGATGCAGACCGTTTTTATGATCAAAAAACAAAAAAAACCTTAGCAAAATATACGCTTACCGATAACCTATGGCGCTATCTGCAAGCCTACGCAGAAAAACACCGTTTAAAAGGAAATGGTTTTGGTTTTGGTTTAGTAAACGAGAATAAAATAGCGCGCACCCTATCAGCAAGGTATTACAAAGATGGCTCAGAAATTTTGATTGACCAAGGGGAGGGTATAAACCCACGTCGTTTAACACCTCGCGAATGTGCTCGTCTAATGGGCTATCCTGACAGCTTTAGGATTCCTGTATCAGATTCACGTGCATATAGACAGTTTGGGAACTCTGTCGTTGTTGATGTGATTGTTCAAGTTGCTAAATTGATGCAACCTATGCTGGAAGCGGATAGCCTTGAACCTGAATTGCCATATTTTTATAAAACAGCTTGAGATGATTCATTACACCTAATGTTTGACAGTATTGCAAATTTATTATTCCGCTTTTCTACATTAGGTGCAGTTACCGCATTTTGTAAACCTCTTGCAGAAAATGATAATAGCAAACAGCAAATATACCTAGGCGGAAGCCTTGAAGTTGTGCAAATGTTTCCGTTTCAAACTATCGAAACAAGTACCGAAAACAGCACCTATAAAGCTAAACTTGATTTTTTTTGGGTTGGCGAAAACACATTAGAGCGCGCCATAGGCGCACAGTTGATTCTATACCCTCAATACCCTGAAGTTCGCCTTTCTGGTTTTCTTCGTGGTTGTAAGCTTGCCCCAAATGAGCAATTAAGGCCAGTTCCAGGTAATCAACGCCGCTTTAATAATGGATTAGATGGGCGAGTTCTTTTTTTTGGCATAACAAATAATGGTGAAACACTTGCTTACTTAGCTGCAGCCGATAGTCAGATTGCACGAGAGTTTCAGCGGCAGCTTACTCAAAATGCATATACGCAGCAAAGTGTATTTTTTAATTTACCAGTATCAGGGCGTGATACAAAATCTGTTCTTCTTGAAAAGCTTGCTGAAATTCGAGATTTTGGTTGGCAGCCTTCAATTCGTTTAAATAAAACTGGTGAAATCATTCCTTACAAAGCTCGTAATGGCGGCGGCTATACACTAGAAGCGTTACTAGGGATCATTCCAAATGGCCGCGCAGAGCCTGACTTTATGGGCTGGGAGCTCAAAGCATATAGTGGCAGCAGAATAACCTTGATGACTCCTGAGCCTAACGGCGGCATGTACTTTGAGCAAGGTGTGAAAGCTTTTGTTCGCCAATTCGGTAGCCCTACCAGTGATGATACCTTGTACTTTACTGGTACGCATCGCGCAAATTTAAGAAACGAAAAAACTGGGCTCACGCTTAATGTGCGAGGCTTTAACTCAACACGAAGTATGATTGAAGATGTTACTGGCGCGGTGGAATTGTTGACAGATGAAGGTGATTGCGCAGCAGCTTGGTCATTTGCAGATTTAATGATTAGTTGGAATAAAAAACATGCACAAGCGGCTTATATTTCTTATGAAAGTGAAAAGGTCAAAGAGCCAGCTTACCGCTATTTTAGCCCCGCATTACTAGGTGAAGGTACCGACTTTAACCGCTATCTCACGTCGCTGAATTCAGGATTGATAATTTTTGACCCAGGTTCAAAGGTGATGAATGCAAGCACAGCTAAATCTTCAGTTAAAGCTCGAAGCCAGTTCCGTATACCTTTAAAACAGCTTGC
>JANOYU010000009.1:0-2082 GCA_031429035.1 Methylophilaceae bacterium | reverse complement strand
TCGCAATGCAAATACTGGCTTGGTTTTGGCCAAAATTTAACAAAATAAGCAAATAAAACTAAGTAAAAATACTATTGACGCATACAAAATAAAGGCTTAAATTTCTACTTCAGGCACAATATATTGTGTTTATGCAGTAATTTTTTTGCTAAATGGTTATAAATCACGCAGTTAGCGCATAGGCATGTTTTTTGAGACAAAAAGTGTTCTAAAAAACATATTTAATAGAACAGTTAATAATAAAGTTTTTTGGGGAGTGAGTATGTTGAAAGCAGTCGAGCCTATGGCAAAATCGCAAGAGATCGCCAGCGTGGAAATTCCAATCCAATCTGTCTCTTTGGATATTTGGGATAAAAAATACCGCCTAAAAGCAAAGAACGGCGACCATGTGGATGCCGATATGGATGCTTCGTACTCTCGCGTGGCGCGCGCATTGGCCGATGTTGAAGAAGAATCCAAACGTCATGAATGGCACGAGAAATTTTTGTGGGCATTGCGCAAGGGTGCCATTCCGGCTGGCCGCATTACCTCAAACGCCGGCGCTTTAGAGCATAAACCTGCCACTTCCACCATCAACTGCACCGTTTCTGGCGTGGTAGAAGACAGCATGGACAACATTTTAAATAAGGTACACGAGGCTGGCTTAACACTTAAAGCGGGCTGCGGCATTGGTTACGAGTTTTCTACTCTGCGCCCAAAAGGCGCATTTGTCGCGGGTGCTGGCGCATATACATCTGGCCCACTTTCGTTTATGGATATCTACGACAAAATGTGTTTCACTGTGTCATCAGCAGGCGGCCGTCGTGGCGCGCAAATGGCCACGTTTGATATTTCTCACCCAGATGTTACCGATTTTATAAAAGCCAAACGCGAAAACGGTCGTTTGCGCCAATTTAATCTTTCTTGCCTCATTACCAAAGAATTTATGGAAGCGGTAAAAGCAGATTCCGAGTGGAAGTTAGCTTTCCCCGTGACAGAAAAAGAAGCGATTGTCGATGGCCTAAACGTAAACGACATTACGCAAGTGGTGTGGCGTGAGTGGCCAGTCAAAGGCAAATATTTAACCAAAGCCGACGGCGTAGATGCTGGCAAAGTCGCATGCCGCGTGTATAAAACCATTAAAGCGCGTCGCCTGTGGGATGTGATTATGAGCAGCACTTACGATTTTGCTGAGCCAGGTTTTATCTTGATTGACCGCGTAAATGAGATGAACAATAACTGGTTTTGCGAGAATATTCGTGCGACTAATCCTTGCGGTGAACAGCCTTTGCCGCCTTATGGCGCATGCTTGTTGGGCTCGGTTAATTTAACCAAGTTTGTACGCAACCCATTCACTGATGCAGCCACGTTTGATTGGGCTGAGTACCGCCAAGTAGTGGCTGTATTTACGCGTATGCTCGATAACGTGGTGGAAATCAACGGTTTGACGTTACAGCAACAGCGCGATGAAATCGTGCGCAAACGTCGCCACGGCATGGGTTATTTGGGTTTAGGCTCTACGCTTACCATGATGAAAATGAAATATGGCGAAGAAGATTCGATTAAATTTACCGATGAAGTCACCCGCGTGATGGCCGAAGAAGGCTGGAATGTTGGCGTGCAATTGGCCGAAGAAAAAGGCGCGGCGCCAATTATGGAAGAGAAATTTGAAGTGACTGCCGATATGCTGGCAAAACGCCCAGAAATGGCGGCCGATGGTATTAAAGTCGGTCAAAAAATCGCAGGTAAAGTGCTGTTGGGCAAATACAGCCGTTATATGCAGCAGTTTCCAGAAGGTTTGCGTAATCAAATCGCCGTTAAAGGCGTGCGCTTTACGCATCACAGCTCAATCGCGCCAACCGGCACTATTTCACTCAGCTTGGCAAACAACGCCAGCAACGGTATCGAGCCATCGTTTGCGCACCACTATGCGCGCAATGTGATTCGCGAAGGTAAAAAATCGAAAGAAAAAGTCGATGTATTTAGCTTTGAATTGCTGGCCTACCGCGAGTTGATTAACGCTAAAGCCATGCCATTTAGCGATAAAGAAGACGAAAAGTTGCCAGATTACTTTTTAGATTCTTCCACCATTATGGCCAAAGC
>JANOYU010000008.1:0-1565 GCA_031429035.1 Methylophilaceae bacterium | reverse complement strand
TTTTTAGAATAATGCCGCCAACGCGCGGTCTAATTTCCACTTCTTTTGCGCCCTCAGTTTGCGCAACCGCTTCTACACTCATAGGCACAGATGTTGGTGCTACACTGATATAACTGACTGGCATAGCAGGCGGCGCGGCTGACGCAGCCTGTTCTTCTTTGCCGCAGGCCGTCAAAATAGCAGCTGCAAATATTGATGCAAGCGCTACTGAAAATGAACCGTTTAATTTTTTAAAGTAACTTTTAAAGTAACGTTGTTGCGGCAAAAAGTGCATGATGGCGACCCTGTTAAATTAATTTTTATATTGTTTTTTAATATTGATAAATAGTTTGTTTATCATGTTGATTGAGTATATATTATATACAAACAAGAATGTATGTAAACTATTTTTTAAGTCAATTTAAAAAATTTAGTATTGGATTGAAGGAAGTTAATTAGCAAGTAAAATACTTATTTGTTAAAAAATTATCATTATTAAATAAAGTGCAATGTTATTAAATAGAGTGCAATAAATTATGGTCAGAAAAACCAAAGAAGACGCTGAACTTACTAAGCAACGCATTATCGATGCGGCAAGAACCATATTTTTAACGCGCGGCGTCAGCCGCACCACGCTTGAACATATTGCCACCGAAGCACAAGTGACGCGTGGTGCGGTGTATTGGCATTTTAAAAATAAAACCGAAATTTTTTATGCCATTCGCGATCGTGTATTTTTACCCTTAATCGACCGCATGGATGACACGCTAGCAACCGAAAGCCTAACAGATGATATTGACGCACTCAGCCAGATTGAAAATAGCTTGTGCGATACCATCAATGAGCTCAATGAAAACATTGAAATGCGTCAAATTTATGAAATTATGATGATAAAGTGTGAATATGTGGATGAATTTGCCACTGTGTTACAACAAATTTTAAATAACTGCTCTAACATAACCGAAAAAATTCAAAGTGCCTACGAGCGAGCCCAAGCTCAGCAACTACTTTCCACCACGCAATCACCCAGAGCGTTGGCGCTAGATACCCATTTATTTTTTAGCGGCTTGCTACATATGTGGGTAAAAGATGCCGATGGCAGCCGCTTTCGCCATCAAGCAATACAGCTGATTCAATCGCACATCAATTTACGCAGAAAATAACATAAATCTATTGTAAATCAATCACAAAGGCGATATTATCGATAAAACACTTTAGGAGTCGCTAGTGAAAGTGCAAACAGGCGAAATTTACGGCAAACAGACATCCAGCAAATTTGTGATGTACAGCGTGCTTAAAGTAAGTAAAACCAAAGGCGGCGGTAAAGCCAATCATGCAATCCAAGAAGTTGTCACCTTGCAAAACATTGACAACCTGCTCAGTTTATTTGAGACAACCTCACAAAAATTAGCCAGTTCTGGCTATCTCCTGATTAGTCAAACACCTTATATTGATTTAAACGCAAGCACATCCAAAAAGCGCAAAGCTGCACGCAAACCAACCCGTTGCCCACTTACCTTTGATTTTTTAGAAGCCCGTGCCGATAGCGAGCGGCCAGTTGCGGTGTTGCCGGATTTATTCACGCA
>JANOYU010000007.1:0-7532 GCA_031429035.1 Methylophilaceae bacterium | reverse complement strand
AATACTAAATCTTGCGGATAAGTAATTTTTAAATTGCGCAACTCGCCAGGCACCAAAGTGGGCTGCAAACCAAGCGCTTCGATTGCTTCAGCTTCATCAGTCGAGATACTAGCCATGCCGCCAGCAGCCGCTCTGCTATTGACTTGCAGAGCATGTTTTAGCACACCATATTTAAACATTTGTGGCGTTTGTGCTTGCCATAAATCGGTGCGCTCTACCGTTTGTTCTATTTTATGATTTGTACCAGATTTCTTTAAAGTATCGGCCACTGGCAATGCCAGCAAGCCGCCAACCGCATCATTTTCTAGCGTATTTAATAACTTGTCTAACAGCATCTGCGTTAAACCTGGCCGCGCTGCATCATGCACTAAAATCCAATCTTCATCTGCCACTTGTATGTCTAGCAAAGTATTCAACACGGTTTCGCTGCGGCTATCGCCACCCGTGTAATGCAGCTTGAGTTTGCTGGTGGGGTCTAACGGCAATTCGCGCCAAAATAAATCATCCGCACTTAAGGCCACATGAATGCTGGCAATGCGCGGATGCAAAAAAAATGTTTGAATGGTGTGCGAAATAATTGGCTTGCCCGCCAAGGGCATATATTGCTTGGGCAACGCATTTTGCATGCGGCTACCTGCGCCTGCTGCGGGAATAATGACATGAAAAAAGGCCATGCATTATTTTAGCATGGCCTTAATTTGCTTACGATTAAAACTTAAAGCGCAGGCTTAATCCTCGGCGGTTGCGCCAATTTTGTGAATACTTAAATCGGCACCTTCATATTCATCTTCTTGGCTCATACGAATGCCAACCAACTTTTTAAGGCCACCATACACAATTACACCGCCTGCTAGCGCAATCACAATGCCTAAGCCAGTACCAATGAGTTGCGACATAAAAGTCACGCCGCCCAAACCGCCAAAAGCTTTTAGCCCGAAAATACCAGCAGCCAAGCCGCCCCAAGCGCCACATAAGCCGTGCAGTGGCCAGACGCCTAGCACATCGTCAATTTTTAAGCGATTTTGCGTTACGGTAAATGCCCACACAAATAAGCCACCTGCAACAGCACCAGTCGCTAGCGCACCAAGTGGGTGCATAACATCTGACCCCGCGCACACTGCCACCAAGCCCGCCAATGGGCCATTGTGTACAAAACCTGGGTCATTTTTGCCTAACAAAGTTGCTGCCAGCGTGCCACCCACTAATGCCATTAGTGAATTCACAGCAACCAAGCCAGAAATACCTTGAATCGCTTGAGCGGACATGACGTTAAAACCAAACCAGCCAACGGTAAGTATCCATGCGCCTAGCGCTAACCATGGAATGCTAGATGGTGGATGCGCGTTGAGACGGCCTTCTTTGGTATAACGGCCAGTGCGCGCGCCTAACAATATAACCGCCGCCAAGGCTATCCAGCCGCCCATGGCATGCACAACAACTGAGCCAGCAAAATCGTGAAAAGTGGCGCCAAAATTAGCGAGCAACCAATCTTGAAAGCCGTAATGCTTGTTCCAAGCGATACCTTCAAAAAACGGATACACAAAACCGACAATTAAAAAAGTGGCTGCAATTTGTGGGTTAAAGCGTGCGCGCTCGGCAATACCGCCAGATACAATGGCAGGAATCGCCGCCGCAAAAGTGAGTAAAAAGAAAAACTTAACTAAGCCAAAGCCATTTTTTTCGGCCAACACTTCTGCGCTGCTAAAAAAATCAACGCCGTAGGCAATGCCGTAGCCAATGAAAAAATACGCCATGGTGGATACTGAAAAATCGACCATAATTTTAACCAAAGCGTTAACCTGATTTTTACTACGTACTGTGCCAAGCTCTAAAAACGCAAAACCTGCATGCATCGCCAGCACCATAATGGCGCCCAACAATACAAACAAAACATCATTTGCTGAAACTAATGCTTCCATTGAAATAACTCCCCCAAATATTTTAAAACCAAAATCATTATTAATTATGCCTATCATTATATGTAGGCTTTAAATACCGATGACTTATAAGCAAAAATTAAGCCATAGGCATGGCTATTGATTTTAAAGGATTTTTAAAATGAGATGAAATAAAAACGCACTAATTTAGTGCTATTAAAAGTGCATTGCACTTTTATTGTGCACAAATGATTGATTGGCGCGAGGGAATAATCGTGGTCTGTCCCCCATTGTCCTGTCCTAGGTGTCGTAGGTGCGGCTAGCAATATAGCCAACCGAGCCAACCGTACGTTGTGGTCTATCAATGGGGGGTGAGGCGGTTTTCAGCATCATAGGTGTAATCGGTACTGGTGTTTTTTATAACACCCAGTTAAAATAATTTCTTACTTAGTAAGCCATTATGCTACAATGCTTTTATTGTTTCACTACTTATTTAATTTTTTGTACAGGATATTAATCATGACAATAATGACTATTTCTTCAAAAGGGCAAATCGTTTTGCCAGCCAATATTCGCAAGCGTTTAGGCTTAATGGCAGGCTCACAACTCGAAGTTATTGAAGAGCAAAATGGCATACGGCTTATACCTTCGCACTCGGTTAAACCTGCTACAGTCAGTGCATGCGCAGGTATGGTCACCGCACCTAAAACTGGCAAACCACGTCACTTAGCAGATTTTGATGTGGCGACAACGATAGTGCGCGATAAAAAATGAAAGCGGTAGATACCAACGTTTTAGCGCGTTTTTTTATTGATGACCCAGAAGATAGCGAGGCTGCGCTGCAAAAGCCTGCTGCTATACAAGCCATGTCACAAGCGGTTTTTGTGTCTAGTTCCGTGGTATTAGAGTTTGAATGGGTCATGCGTGGCTTTTATGCGTTGCCGCGTGCAGACATTACACGCATATTCAAAGCGTTGTGTGGGTTGCAGCACGTAATAATTGAAGACAGGGCTATTGTACAATCAGTAATAGAGGCCTACACCCACGGCTTAGATTTTGCAGATGCACTACATTTAGCCCGCGCCCAACATTGCAAAGCCTTTGTAAGTTTTGATAAACGCTTGCAAAAACGCGCAAAAGTTGCTGGCTTGCAACCAACGGTAGAAATACTTAAGTAACTCGCGCTACAACCCTCATGGATATTGGCTGTCAGTGCAGTTAAATGACAGAAATTGTGGTACGTCCCCTATTGTTTCCAAAAGCAGTGTTTATTGAGCTTGAAGCTAGCATTAATCAAAAATAATCAGTCTGCAAAAAATCATTTTTCGCGCCAAAAAACGCCCCATATTAAAACCACACATATCATTTCACATGCTCTTGAAGGCTTATGCAGCAAGGCTTTCGGAGCATCAAAAAGCGCTCGGGGGAAATTAATCGTGTCTGACCCCATTTATTCGATAACCCCATTTATTCGATAGTTTTTGGGGTTGTGAAGATGTGAAAGATATTCGGCTTCAACCGTCATTCTGTACCAGTGTTTGGAATCACATTTCGTCATTCTGAGCGAAGCGAAAGAATCCAGATGTTAAAGCTATATTTTAAGGCTAAAATTTATTAACATATTGATTTTAAATGTAAATTAAGAATATCGTGTCTGACCCCATTTATTTTTTACCATTTATTTTTTACATTTATTTTTTACATTTATTTTTTACCATTTATTTTTTATTTATTTTTTATCAAGAGTACCATCAGTATTTTCAACGGTTTTGCCTGGAATAAAGTCACCCGTAGTAATCAGAAAATGTGTAAGTGACAATGCATCATTTATAATTTGCTTTTCTGTCTTGTTGTAAGAACAATCATTCTCACCAAAAGAAACAAACCCTAAAATGAAACTAAAATAAACTATATCAATATCACCTTCTTCATAAAAGAAATACAAAGCACTACTTATGGATTTGTTACAATAAATGGGGTCATACAATAAATGGGGTCAGACACGATTACAATAAATGGGGTCAGACACGATTAATTTCCTTCAATCACAGCATACTCACCGTATTACTATTCAAAATATATTTATCTGCATCTGGATTGCCCGCCCAAAAGTGAAAAAACTCGCGCACTACCACCAAAAACAAGCGGCGATTCTTCTTCACTTCAAACAGCGGCAAAGTGGCATCTACCACGGTGCGATAAACTTTATTATTTTTATCGGGCGCGTCGCGCATGCGCACCAATAAAATTTTGGCCAGCTTTAAGCGTGTATCAATCAACGTTTGCTCGGCATTTTCAAAGCGCAATGCCTTGGTGTAAGCTTTAATTGCCCACGCATCGGTGGTGCCAAATTTTTCAGTATCAACGCTATGCCATAAATCACTTAGCAACACATTGGCAGGCTGCCAATCAATTGGTAGCGCATCGGTTGTAGTAGCTTTACTTAAGTTAGAAACGGCTTTTAAATCACCTATCCAAAACGGGTAATATTCGCGCGAAATAACCAAGCTTTCAGGCCAATCGGCCGCTTGCACAGAATCCATCAAGCCTTCTATTACGCTACGATACACGCCGCCACTGGTTTCTTTGCCTTCTAATAATGGCATTAATTTATTTAAGAAACTAATGCGCGGCACAAAGGTATCGGGGCCAAAACCTTTGGTGGTGAGCAACTTAATGTACACTTCTAGCGCCTGCTGCTCGCGCGAATCAATGTTGTTGGTTATGGTGGTCATGCTTTAGTCATCAAAAATGATTTAAATAATTATTTTAATTTTATCGCACAATCTATTGAAAAATATAATAAATTACGCATATTAGATTGCTATAGTTTAATTCTTTTTTGTTTGTTGTAAATATTAAGTAGGCATTATGTTCGAAATTATTTTGTTAGTGATATTAATTGCCCTTGCTTGGTTTTGGCTAGACAGCATTGCCAAGCGCGAGGTGGCTGTTAAATTTGGGCGCGAGCTGGCTGGCCGTTGGCAATTACAATTACTTGATGAAACAGTGGCTTGCATGCAAATTAGGCTGGGGCGCGATAGTCGTGGCCATGCGCAATTGCAACGCGTATATGCGTTTGAAGTTAGCGCCAGCGGTGCCGAGCGCATGCAATGCAACCTGCAATTGCTGGGCAAGCAGCTACAAATTTGGCATATTCCGCCCTATGCACAACCTAGCGCGCAACCCGACTCTGTTGAAAGTAATGTCCACCGTATCCACTAATTCTAGCGCTAATTTATCTGCTAATTATGTGGGTAGATTTGCGCCTTCTCCCACGGGTTCTCTGCACTTTGGTAGTTTAGTGGCCGCAGTGGCCAGCTATTGCGATGCTAAAGCGAGTTTTTATAATAACCAGCCTGGCAAGTGGCTGATTAGAATAGAAGATTTAGACAAGCCACGCGAAATGGTGGGTGCGGCGGATGCTATTTTGCACACATTAGAAGCGTTTGGTTTTGAGTGGGATGGCGAAGACAATAATAAAATCTTTTACCAAAGCCAGCGCAGCGATATTTATGAACATTATTTAACTAATTTAAAGCTTAATGGCTTTATATATGCCTGCACTTGTTCGCGCAAAGAGATTGCAGATTCCGCAATTACTAGCGGAATTGATGGTGCTATTTATCCCAAAACTTGCTTCAATAAAAGCCTTAAAAATAGCACGAGCGAAAAATATAGCTCTGAAAGCCGCATAGATACTGGCTCGTGGCGCATCAATGTTGATAATGCACAAAAAATCGCTTTTAAAGATGCGATTCAAGGTGACATTTCGCAGCAATTAACAACGGATGTTGGCGATTTTATTTTGAAGCGCAAAGATGGTTTATTTGCTTACCAACTGGCGGTGGTGGTAGATGATGCCGCACAAAATGTAACGCATGTGGTGCGCGGTGCCGATTTGCTTGATTCCACGCCACGGCAGATTTATTTGCAGAAGTTGTTAGGTTTTTCAACACTAAAATACGCGCATGTGCCTGTGGTGGTAAACGCGCAAGGTGAAAAACTTAGCAAGCAAACGCTTGCGCAAGCCATCACGCCACAAGCGGCGCCAGTATTGGTGTTTCAGGCGCTGCAGTTTTTAGGTCAACAGCCGCCTATTGAAATAAAAAACGCCACACTGGCTGAGGTGTGGCGCTGGGCAATTGCCAATTGGCAATTAGAAAACGTGCCTAAAAATCGTACCTAGCACCAACCTGAATAAGCGCTGGCGTGCCAGTTAAAATGCCACGCGTGCGGTCAACAATATAGTCTTTATCAAAAATGTTTTTACCCACTAAAAACAAGGTGGTTTTATGCTCAGGCATATTGTAATTAAGCGCAGCGTTGTAAATGGTGTAGCTGGCAATTTCACCAATTTGGCCAGTTAAGCCCAAAGCGGTGTTTGGTACACTACCCGTTTCGGCAAAATCTGAGAACTGCTTGCCCACATGCACCGCCTCAATTTGCGCGTCCCAATTATTCATTTTGTAGCCAAACGCTGCAGTTAATGTATTTTTTGGCGCGTAAGGTTGGCGATTGCCTTTTGCACTGCCAGCCACAACCGCATTGTTGCTAACTTGCCTAAACGGGTCATCTTGCTTGGCCACTGGCAGCCATGTGTAAGCCAAGCGGCTATAAAAACCATTGTCAAAATCGTATTTTCCCGCAAGCTCCAAACCCGCAAATGTGGCTTCGCCTTGGCTTAATGCAACATTACTGGCAACTGAACCAACGGCGATTAAATTTTTAAAATCGTTGTAAAAAGCGGTTGCCTCAACATTAAAATTATTGCTTGGTTTCGCTCTAAAACCCAGTTCCCAATTGGTCGATTTTTCTACATCCACGTCGACACTGCCGCCAGTTGCACCAATTAAATCCTCAGTGCGTGGTGGCGCAAAACCCTCGTGCACGCCTGCAAACACGGTTAAGCGCTCGTTTGGGTTATAGGCCACGGCAATACCGGGAATCCATTCATCTAAAGTATCGTCACCTTTGGTAGGCACAAGCACTGTTGCAGTTCTACCATTTTTGCGTGTATTTTCAATATGCTCATAGCGAATTGCTGGCGTAATAGAAAACTGACCTATGTCGAATCTATTACTAATAAAGCCAGAATAAGCATCGGTTTGGCGCTCATTATTTTCGCTTAAACTACCTGTACGCGCAGTGGATGACGCGCCATTTTTTTGTTTGCGTTCTTGGTCTTCAAAATGCACTTTTGCACCAACTTCAAGCTCACCCCATGCATGGGTAACCGTTAAACGCGGCTCTACGCCATAAGTATTATAAGTACGCAAACGGCCTTGGTTACCTTGACAGTTGTCACCATTTGCCGCCGTACCTGCAATACGCGCCGCTGCAAATGCTGCACAGCCAGCGCCTCCAGCAACGCTATTGAGGGCTGTCGTACTTTGTTGACGCCACCAATCGCGGTCAAAATAGCTGTAATATAAATTGGTAGTTAATATCGCATTGCTGTTAATTTGCCAATCGTGGGTGGCCGATAACCCATAGCGCGTAGTTTCAAAACTATCATGCTGAAACGGATTATATTCACCGCCAAAATTGTTGTATTCGCGTTGCGTAATACCGCTGTAGCTGACTTGTGAATCTTCAGTAAACCAATTAGCGCGCAGCGTTAGCGCGTGATCTTCATTTAGCGTTTTGGTGATT
>JANOYU010000006.1:0-30883 GCA_031429035.1 Methylophilaceae bacterium | reverse complement strand
CGTGAAAAAGATAAAGCCACCAGCGTGTTTGTACCCAAAGTACGTAAGCAACGCGGCAGTGCTTTAGATAGAGATCCAACAGGTAAACCGCGCGAACCATATGCGAGAGCAAATAGCAGGCCTGCAAGCCGCATGGATACTGGTTCGCAGGGCATGCCTAAGAAGACTGTGTCTAAACCAGCTAAAAGACGCATTCGTGGTGACCTGCCAATTGCGGCATCAGTGCAAAATAAGCCGCAAAAGAAAAGCGATAATAATCGTGGGCGCGGTTAATTGTCGCTTTCGCGCGACTAGCGAGTTTATTTCTTTTGCTTAGCCAAAAGAAATAAACCAAAGAAAAGGCTAATCCGCTACCGCTTAATCCTTCGTTCTTAGCGCCGCATTTGCGTGGTGACTGCGGAACTCGGATTTTCAATCCTCAAACAGTCCTCGTCTCCTTGCATCTGCCGCTCAAGCCGAAGGCGCGGCAAGGGGGTTTGAAAGTCAAAAACAAACCATGCGACTGCGATGGTGTTTAGTGCTTTGGTTTTATCCCCTTACAGCACGCTGAGTAGCACAGACAAAATAAGATGAAGGCGAGCACCTGTTTGAATCCCGCAACAAGCCACGTTTTATGTGGCTTGTTAGGTTGAGTTGCGCAGCCGCTTATTTTGTTGAGCAACGCAAGGCAGCCGCAGGCCGTGATGTGGGGTGTGATTTTAGTTACGGCGTAACCTAAAGGTTAGCCTGCTCTGCAACTTTGTTGTCTTTGATTACTTTCTTTTAGCCCTTACAAAAGAAAGTGATTAGGCGTCGGGCTACCCCCGACAAGGTTTGAACGTCACTGGAATCCGACTTCCGTCGTGATGGCGGCAAGAGCACCCTCTCTCTAACTCTCTCCCATCAAGGGAGAGAGGATAATAACGATGCCCTGCACTCCGCATGGATATTGGCTTGCAGAGCATGTTATTTTTAAGTTATGGAATACCAATTACTTTAAGGTATTCCTCCAGCGTTAAGGTGAGCCGCTCAATTGAGTTATTCACTTCATCTAAATGTGTGTTTGAATCTAGATGCAGCTTTTCTAGCAAGGCTTTGTGTTTTTCAATCGCCTCTACATGTGCATCAAATTTAGTGTTTTTTAATTCAGGCTCAGCCATAAATATCCCCTTTTCTAAATACTTACTATAGCGGTTTTAGTACTTTAGCGATTATAAGGCGCCACAGCTTGCATTCAACCATTTACCGTTAATATCTGCTTGCTCGTTCACTGGGTTGCCTTGCGCAGTGCCAGTAAAATTTGTTTGGCCGGTAAAAGTCTGAGCGCTTGTAATGGTGCCCACAGCTGTGCCGTTGCCTTTAAGGTCTGCGCTATTACACACAAAGTCTGTTTTGTAGTTGTTGCCATTGCGGCTGGCGTTTTGAGACTTACAACCTAATTCTGCATTATAAAAATTTGGCAGCGTTTTTGTATTTACCATTTGTTGGGTAATGCAGGTTTGCGAGATGGCAGCGCCGTTTTCAATTTGTGGCATTTCTAGCCCGTATTCTTTGGCAATATCTTTCACATTTTGCATTTGATCGGCTGGAATATGCGGCACTAACAGCAATACATCGGAAGTGGTTTCTATTTGCCATAATCCAGGCCGCATATTAGCCTCTGCGGCGTTTGCAGTTGCTGCAAACAATGCTGAAATTAATGTTAAACCTACTAGAATTTTGCGCATTATGTTGCCTAATTAATAGGTGGAATTCGTAATTTTAGTACTTAATTAAACAGCTTAGTTCTTTTAAATTTAATTACGGTAAATTGTGATGACCTGCATGCCGCATGGATATTGCCTTGCAGGCCAAGTGTTTTTATATGTTTTTAAGATGATATTAGCTTGATGATTAACTTTCTACAGCGCAGCAACTAACTATGGCGCCCACTGTTAACTCGCCACCTTTGATAATTCTGGCGGTTACGCCGCCGTGGCCGCGCATTGCGTTATAGCCGCCGTGGCCAAGCGCCAACTCCATTTTGCTGCAAGGCTCGCACGGGCCAGTTATTTGTAACACCACATCGCCAATGGTTAATTGCAAAATTTGATCTTTAAATAAGCTTTTGGCTGCCAATAAATTTATGCCAGAAACCACTAAATTGCGCCTTAAAATTGCAGCGCTAACTGGTTTGCCAATAAGCGCGCTAATCACGACAATGTGTTCTGCTTGAATAAGCGTAACCTGACGTTTACTGCCTAGCGGTTGGGAAGTTTTAATTACAGCCGCGCCATAAGTTCTATCGCCCACCAAGCCTTGCTGTGCAACTGCTTCTATATGGTTAACTTGTTTGCTTGTAACGCCGCGCGCGGGGCGCAAATAAATGGCGTCTAACTTGCCTGCTTGGGCAAATTGCTGGGTTAATTGGCGCATAGTAGCGTTTGTTAATGTGGTCATGGTGTTATTTTGTGCATGTTAATTTGCAATATAATACCGAAATTATCCAATCATCATCGTAAAATCAGGCGCAATTGCAGGTAAAATAATCAACATAGCTGCGCGCATAAGCCTATTATGTGACACAGTGGTAAATGCGGATAACGTAAAGGAGAGTTAGCATGGCAAAAGGACAGCAACGCAAAAATAAAGAAGTAAAAAAACCCAAGCAGGAAAAAAAGCCCGCTTAAACTGTGGGCAAAATTAGCACTGTTGCAGTGCTAAAATACGTTTGTATCATTATTAGTAAACAACACATTTTTAAAATTAGTACTGCCCTGCAACCCGCATAGATATTGGCCTGCAGGGCATGTGTTTTTAACAAAAATTAACAAACATTTGCGTGTAAATTGACGCTAATTTACTTTTGTAACACGATTAAATTTAACTTAAAAATATTAACAACCAACTAAATTTTATTATTGAAATATGGCAGATTTATCACTCACTTACAGCAAAACGCCTAAAGGCTTGCGCGCGCGCAGCTCTTTTATTGGTGGGCTTTCTGGCAAATTAATGAAAGTGCTGGTGTTTATTGATGGCACATCTAAAGCTGAAAGTATTTTAACCAAGCACGACGATATTAGTGCAGATAAGCTATTGCAGGCATTGGCCAAGCTAGAAGCTGACGGTTACATTAAGCCAGTAGCGGTGAGTAGTTTTAATGATGAAGATGATTGGGATTTGGGTAGTAGCAGCCAGCAAATGGTGGTAGAAGAGCTGGGCACAGAAGAAATAGCCGATATGGTGCAAACTGCTAATGAAGATGTGGCGCGATTAGAAGCCGAGCGCAGCCAAAAAGACGCCGAAAAGCTGCAACAAGCACAGCAGGTGGCAGCACAAGATAAAGCCAAAGAAGCCGAAAAATTACAGCAGCAAGAAGCGCTTATTAAAGCCATCGAAAAAGCCAAAGCGCAGACAAAAGTACAAGAGCAAATACAGGCTGAACATATTGCAACTGAGCAAAAAAAGGCCGATGTAATAAAAGCGGAGCAAGCAAAGTTGGTGGCGCAAAACTTGGCAGATGCCCAAGCAGCAGCCAAGCTAGAAGCCAAGCAAGCGGCAGACAAAAAAGCGCAAGAGGAAAGTGCGCGTGTTGCTTATGCGCTTGAACTTGAAAAATCTGAAAAGGCCAAACAGGCGGCGCAAAAGTTTGCTGCAGAAAAAGCAGAAAAACAACGCTTGGCAGAAGAGCTGAAACAAAAAACCAAGTTGGATGCAGAAAAAGTGCAACAATTAAAAATAAAAGCGCAGCTAGATAAATTAAAAGCAGAAGAAGCAGAAGTAAAAAAAGCCGCAAAAGCAGCGCAAATGGCACAAAAAATTGCCTTGGCCGAGGCAGAGCAATTACGCTTAACTGCTGAGTTTGAAGAAAAAATGCTAGCCGCACAGCAAGCAGCCGATAGCATTTTGCAGGCAGATGATCAGGCAAAGGCGCAAGCCGCACAGCAGGCCATAGACCGTATATTGCAGGCAGATGAAGCGGCGCAAGCGGAACTTTTACAAAAAAATCTGCAAAAATCTGCAGAAGCTAATATTGCAAATGCGGAAGCCAAAGAACAAGCCAAAGAACAAGCCAAAGCATTGGCCGCACAGCAAGCGGTAGACCGTATTTTACAAGCAGATGATGCAGCGCGCTTAAAGCAAACTGGCACTAAAAATTAATGTTTTTATATTGCCTACAAGCCAATATATATGCGGCTTGCAGGCTTGTTATAAAAAACGTTTAAGCTAGTAAAATGCACGCAGACGATCTACAAAAATTAGTGACATTGGCCATGCCATATGGCAAATATAAAGGCCGCATATTGGCCGATTTGCCTGGTAATTACTTAAATTGGTTTGCGCGCAAGGGCTTTCCAGCAAATGATTTAGGCCGCTTGTTACAGCTGATGCAAGAAATTGACCATAACGGATTGGCTGATTTATTGAAGCCATTAAGATAAAACTGAGTGGCAAAGCGATTGCCTTAACTATTAACGATGAAGAAAAAATGACTAAACAAATAAGCACCGAACAGGCAAGCAAAAGCAGCTTAACAACGCTAGAAGAAATGCTGGCAAACACCTGCTTTTGCAAGCTTAAAGAAACTTGCCCCGATAAAAATAGCCCAAATTGCATGCGCCATAAAAATATTTATAACGATTTTATGCAACAAAAGCACCCACAAAATAAAGCTTAAAGGCGGCTATATGCAAAATGAGGATGAAATACTGCAGCAGTTAAAAGCCAATAATGCCAAGTTAAGCGAAATTAACAGCAATATGCTCAAAGTATTTTGGATAGTGGCAATATTTGCGCTGCTGTATTTTGGGCTAATGATTTACATGCTGTTTTTTAGATAGCGTGTTGATTGCAATGCCCTGCAAGCCAATATTAACGTGGTTTGCAGAGCAATAATTTATGTTTATTTGCCGATTTGGTTGCCAACAACGCCGCCAACAGCCGCACCGCCAACGGTGCCCCAAGCACTACCACCTGTTAACACTGCGCCAGCTACCGCACCAACACCCGCGCCTATGGCTGTGCTTTTACCACGATTAGACATGGTGCCGCAGGCGTTTAAGCTTAGGCATAATGCAATTGCCGCAACAGCAGCAAATTTTTTAACGCGATAGTGTTTAGGTTGAATATGTTGGCCAGCAGGTTTGCGGCCCAATTGTGTATAGGTCATATGCATACAGATTTCTCCAGTTAATACGTTGCCCCTATTCAACGAAATTTAATTCTATGCCATTACCCGCGGCATAGTTTTGCTAATTTGTATTAATTTGTCACTAAATGTTAATGAAAGTTCATGCCTTTAAACCGCCAGTAGGAACTTAAACTGACGGCTTGGCTCCTATTTAAAATATAATTAATCTATAGTTTACATCTATGTTTTATCTACATTTAAAAGAAAAGCCAATACGATGAATCAAACTAAATATTTACTTTGTGCATTGTTTTTATACGGGCAATTTTTAGTCGTTTCTGGCGCACAAGCGGCCGTATTGCCAGAACCTTCAGTCGATTTGATTTACGATTTAAAACAATCGATGGTAAAAATTGGCACCACCACCAAAACTGGCGGACATGGCTTTGGCACTGGTGTGGCGGTTAGTAAAGAGCACGTAGTTACCAATTGCCATGTGGTTGCAAACGCCAACGGCATTAGTGTGACCAAATGGGGAACCGAGTACCCCGCAGAATCGCTGCAAGCCGATTGGAAACACGATTTATGTATTTTAAGGGTTATGTATGCCGATTTAAGACCGATTGCAATGGCCGATTCTGCAAAACTAAATTACGAGCAGCAAGTGATTTCAATCTCAATGCCGGCAGATTCGCCCGCGCCGTTTGTGGCGCTTAGCACCATTAAAGCGCTTTATCAGTTTGATGCTGAAGGCGTCATTCGTACGCAAGCTGCTTTTGCCATCGGCGCCAGCGGCAGCCCAGTATTTGATTATGATGGCAAGCTTATCGCGATTAGCACTTTTAAAAGCCCAGGCAGAAACGCTTATTATTATAATATGCCGATTAATTTGGTAAAAAACTTGCTACAAACCGAGCCAGTTAAGCTTAATTCTGCGCACGAAGCGCCGTTTTGGGATGCTGCCGAAAACGACCGACCATTTTTTATGCAAATTGTGTTGCCCTACCAAAATAATCGTTGGCAAGATGTGCAAACCGTGGCAAAAAACTGGGTAACTAAAGAACCTAATTGTGCCGAGGCGTGGTTTTATATGGGCAAAGCAGCACAAAACTTGGCAGATATTAACACCGCAAAAACGCATTATCAGAAAGTGCTTTCGTTGCATGCAAACCACCCCGCAAGTTTGCAGGCATTAGCCTTAATTGCGCAAAGTGAAGGCAAGCAGGCCGAGGCAGATAAAATGTTGATTACATTAAAAGAAATTAACCCGCAATTGGTGGATGATTTAGACCCCGCTAAACAAGGCGCACAAAGCGCAGAACAATATAAGTTTTAGTCGAAACGAGACACAATGAGAGGCATCTACACCATTTTATTACCTGCGCTGGCATTAGCTGGTTTGCTTTTTTATGCTAACAATATGGCGCCCGATGCGCATAAACCCTATGGCCAATCGGCGCTAGCACAGGCGGGCGATACATGCGATTTAATTGCAGAAAAAGCCGCCATGCAGTTGCCCGAGGCGTTGCCTTTTCAGCGTTTAGAAAAAATGGGGCGACAAGCGCGCGTGATGGATGATTGCATGCATGATAGAGCTTATGTAGAAAACCCTGAATGGGTGTTATTTGCCAAGTTGCAGGCCGAGCAAGAAGTGAGAGGCAAGCAAATAAGCGTTGACGAAGCTTATGAAAATTTGCGCCGTAAATATATGCTGATTTACCAAGCCGCAGCAAGCGAGCCAATTTATTGGTTGCCAGCAAACGCTGCTAATGCCGCAAAACAAGCTAAAAATAACGCAAAATGAACTGCCCTGCAGGCCGCATGAATGCTGGAGCCGTGCAAAGCGCTTAAATACTATTTTGTTATATCAACTAAATCTTTTATACAATAATTTATAGCCAATTGACCTGATGATGACATGCGAGTAAATTTAAAGCCTTTGTTTTAAGTTGCAAGCGTGTAAGGGGGCTGCAGCAAGATGACTTTGCGTTTTATTTCACCCGTGTTTTAACTAGCACGCACATGGATTTATCGGCTATTTACAGCAAAACGCCCAAGGGCTTGCGTGCTCGCGCATCGCTCATTGGAGGACTTTCGTCGCACTTAATGAAGGTGCTCACGCATGTGGATGGCGCCTCAAAATCAGAAAATATACTGCTTAAGTTTGATAAATTAACCCCACAGCAATTAAGTGCCGACTTAATCAGGCTAGAGCAAGAAGGCTATATTAGGCTGTCAGCGGTTACGGCTAATAGCGATGCGGCTTGGGCGCTCACCAGTAATTTTGCGCCAATGATAGTAGAAGAATATCAAAGCGAAGAAGCGCTAAACGCCAGTGCTAAAGCCGATGCAGAGCTTGCTGCACGCATGGAAGCCGAGCAAAAAGCCCTTGAAATAGCGCAAACAAAACAGGCCGCCGCACTGGCAGCCAAACAACAAGCCGTATTAGAACAAGAAGCTAAATTAGCTGCGCAGCAAAAAGCCGATAAAAAAGCACAAAAACTGCACCAAAAGGAAAAAGTTAAAGCCGAAAAAAAAGTTCAAGCACAATTACAACAAGAGCGCGTTGCAACACAACTTGCTGCAAGACAATTTGCAGCACAACAACTTGCAGCACAGCAACTAGCAGATCAACTTGCAGCACTGCAAGCAGAAAAATTAGCCGCGCAAGCACGTCAAAAAGCAGAAGCCAATTTAAAAGCAGAAAAAGAAAAAAAAGAGTTGGAGCGCCAAGCTAAATTAGAAGCCGAGCTGCAACATAAAGCCACGCTTAAAGCGCGCGAAGCAGCAGAAATAGCGCAGCAAGCAGCAGAGCAAAAAGCCAATGAAAGTGCGCGTCGCGAGATTGAACGTATTGCGCGAGATGCAGAAGAAGCGCAAAAAAAACGTGAGACAGAAAACAAAGCCAAATTAGAAGCCGAACGTGTTGCAGAAGAGAACTTGGCGAAAGAGGCTGCTGTCAATTTGGCGGCAGAACAAGCAAGATTGAAAACTAAGGCGGATGCGCGAGCAAGGCTATTAGCAGAAGAACAATTACAACAGAAGTTAGAACAAGAACAATTAGCGCAGCAGCGCGTGCAGGCCGAGGCAGCAGCCAAACTGCAACAACAGATGGCACAAGAAAAAGCGCAAAAAGACAAAGAAAACGCGCACTTAGAAATTGCTAATATTATGCGCAAGGCGGAAGAAGACAGAAAAAAAGCTGCTGCAATTGCAAAAGAACAAAAATTAGAAGCCAAACGCAAAGCAAAAGCCAATTTAGAAATGCAGCAAAAAACCTTACGCTTAGAAAAAGAGGCGGCAAAACGTTTTAAAGCACAAACAAAATCACTGGCACAGCAACAAACTAAAGCCGAAGCCAAGCAAAAACCTGAGCAAGTAAAAACCGTGCAAGTAAAAACTGTGCAAGTAAAAACGGTGCAAGTAAAAGCTGAAACTGTCAAAGCCAAGCCACAGAATATACCGCAAGAAAACCTACAAGCGCCGCTTGAAAAAACGCAGGTTGCAGAGGAAGTGGCCATCAAAGCCAGCGCCGATGCAGAAGAGCAAGCTAACATTGCCGCGCGTGAAAATGGTCGGCTTGAAATGGCGCGCATTGCGCAAGAGGCTGAGGCGGTGCGGCAAAAAAGCAGTGAAACAAATAAACCAATTGACGCCGCTAAAAGCTTGCCATCTTTCGAAAATTTTGATGCTAATGAGGCTGCAGAAGAGGCAGCATTTGCGGCTGAAGAACGCGCTGCCGAGGCAGGTAGAAAAAACGTACCTAAACTTGAAAAAGCCACAAAACAAATTGCAGAAGACACAAACAGAGCCGATATTAGGCAGGCGGCGCTAGATGAAGCCTTGCAGCGCGAAAAACTGATTGCACTTACGCAACCCAAAATAGCGAGCAAATGGCTAAAAAAAATATCGACACAATTGACTAAATTGCTGCTGATATATTTACCCATCAGTTTGTTATTGCTGGTTGGCTTACTGCATTTTGTTAATATTAGTATGCTAATACAGCCAATTGAACAGTTGGCATCTGACAGCTTGGGCGAGCCAGTACACATTAAAAAAGTACGCGCTTCTATTTGGCCACAGCCACATTTAGTGCTTGAAGACGTGCTTGTAGGTAACAAAAATCAGCAAATTGAAGTTGTGCATGTGCTGCCCAGCATGTCTAGTTTGTTTGAGCAAACCAAGCGGGTGAAATCGCTAGTGATTGAGGGTATGAAAATAGAGCAAACCAATTTTGGTCAACCCCTGCAATGGTTAAATCAAGCCTTGCAAGCAAAAAACATAAATATAGAGCAAATTAATTTAAAAAATATCCAACTCAAAATTCGCGATTTTCAGTTAGAACCATTTGATGGCAAAGTGCTATTTAGCGAGGAAAAAGTATTACAGCAGATTGATTTAGTAAGCAGTAATAATGCGCTTTTAGTCTCAATTGTGCCGCAAGGCAACCAACATCAAATAGCGCTTAAAGCCGCCAATTGGGCTTTGCCATTTAATACAAGCATCGTATTTAATACGCTCAACGCCAAAGGCATCGTTAGCCAAAATCAGATCAATTTTAACGAAATTACCGGCGAGTTGTATGACGGTACTGTTAGCGCAAAAGCGCTGATAAATTGGCCAATTGAAGCTACCAACGCCAAACAATGGCTAAGTACGGGTAGTTTTAATTTGCAAAAAGTGAACGTTAACCAATTGCTTAGCACCTTTGCTAGCGCGATTAATATTGATGGAAAACTGAATCTAAATGGCAGCTTTACAACTAAATCGGCTGAAGCATTTCAGTTAGCAAACGCGGCAACTATCAATGCGAATTTTGATATACGCCAAGGCAACATTAACAATATAGAGCTGGCACGTGCCGTGCTAGCGCGTGGCAGCCAATCTTTAGCAGGTGATAATACCAGTTTTGATAAACTGACGGGCACGCTAACGGCGCACAAAGGGCAGTATCAATATGGCAAGCTGGTTTTGGCATCGCCACAATTTAACGCCAGCGGCTACATTAATATTGCCGCCAATCAAACCGTATCTGGCAGAATTAATGCAGATTTAGCCACGCAATCGCGACGCTTGCAGGCTAATTTTACCGTAATAGGGCGTGGCAAAGACCTGAAAAGTAACTAGCAAAAGCCAATTAATCATGTCGCTATTATTGTGTGGGCTTGTTTCTAGGCCCTAAAAAATCAGGCTTACCAAGCTCCACACCATTATGGCGTAAAATGTTATATGTCGTAGTCACATGAAAATACACGTTTGGTAGCACCCAATCAAACAAATACGCTTGACCAGTAAAATGTAAATCAACTTTGCGTACCGTTATTGTGACAGCACGATTTTCTGCATTTTCTAGTTGTGCTGGCTTAATCGTATCAATAAATGCCAGGGTTTTAGCAATGCGTGCTTGCAGTTGCTCAAATGTGGTTTCGTCATCTTCATATTTAGGTATTTCTAAATCAGCAAGCCTGGCAGCCGCGCCCTTGCTCATGTCGGTGGCAATTTGTACTTGGCGAATCAGCGGGTACATGTCTGGAAACAATCGCCCGTTGAGCAATACAGCATGCTCAATACTTTTGGCATCGGCATGCGCTTCAGCCTTTTTTAAAATATGCGATAAGTTATTTAAAGCGCGTTTTAATGGCGCAATGCTGGCATCAAACATGGGTAACATTGTGACACTCCTAAAA
The DNA here is from genome assembly GCA_031429035.1 of Methylophilaceae bacterium. Taxonomy (GTDB): domain Bacteria; phylum Pseudomonadota; class Gammaproteobacteria; order Burkholderiales; family Methylophilaceae; genus Methylotenera_A. The sequence continues at coordinate 20,101 of JANOYU010000006.1, read as the reverse complement.
CCAAAAAGCCCATCATACACAAGCATGATGGGCTTTATTGAAAAACTTAAAACAAAATATTAATCTTTAATTGCTGGCGGGCCTTTAAAGCGTTTGCTTTCACCGAATACAAACCAAAATACTGCCATTACTGCTAGCATGGCAATCGTTACATAAAGCACCTTCTCGTTGGGTGGTTGTATACCAACTATCACCAAAAAACCGCCACCAATCACAGCTAGTACTGCGATTAATTTAGACGAACCACCTAAATCAAATGGACCTTTGTGTTTCCAAGTTTTGCCTTCTGCCAAAATGCCTGCTGCAATAGGCATAATATAAGAAATATACAAAAATACCGCACAACCTACCGCTAGTACACTAAACGCTGCAGCATACAAAGTTGCTGCTACAGATAAAATAGCAGACACCCAAACTGCAGCCACTGGTGTTTTTAAGGTGGGACTCACTTGTTTTAACATATTGGATGCGGGTAAACCGCCATCGCGCGCAAAGGCGTACATCATGCGTGAGGTAGAAGTTAAACAAGCCAAACCACATAAAAAGTTAACCAAGAAAATACCCAAGCCCAGCACGGTTTTTAACGCCGGCGGTAAGGTATTTAAAAGCTCACTAAAAAACCCAAAGCCTTGTTTAACGCCTGTTTCAACATCTGGTAACACCAATACAAAGGTACAAATTAAAATATAACCAAAAATCACTGAGTAAACGACAGAGCTGACAATGCCTTTTGGCACGGTTCTAGCGGCATCGCGTGTTTCTTCTGAAGTGTGTGCAGAAGCATCAAAACCTGTAATGGTGTAAACCGCTAACAACAAGCCAAGCAAGAATGGAAACACCATACCTTCACTTTTAGGCCAAATACTGCCTTCAGTACCAGTAAAATTGGTAAAGGTAAACAAGCGAGAAAACTCTAATGCCCCTTGATGATAGGCCAACAAAGATAATACAAGTGCAATGGTAATAATAAAAATCAGATAACCAGAAAGGTCAGTAATTTTTGTAGTGAATTTAGGAAAGCGATAGATTAACAAAGCTTGAATTGCCGTAAATAGCGCAATGTAAAATACTTGATGCGAATAACCCCAGCCTGTTACATCAACGCCCAATATAGGCATAGCCAAGCCTTTAAAAAAGAAGTCATACACACCAAAATTAACCGAAGCCACTACAAAAATCAGCCCTAGTAAATTAAACCAAGCAGTACACCAGCCAAAGCCTTTACCACCTAAAATACTGCCCCAGTGATACAAACCACCTGCTGTTGGGTAACTTGAAGAAATTTGCGCCATAGATAGTGCCACTATCGCCGCAAACAAACCGCCGACCAACCAACCAATACCAATTGATGCACCACCTGCACCACCTAACGCCAGTGGAAAGGCAGAAATACCACCCGCTAAAATACAAATAATGGAAAAAGAAATAGCAAAATTAGAAAAGCCGCCCATGTGACGGTTTAATTCTTGCTCATAACCCATTTTTTTTAGTTCTGCGGCGTCATGGTCTAACGCCTTATTTGAATCACTCATTTTTTACCCCTTTAAAGATTAACTGCTAATAGAAACTACTAGGTACTAATTTTTAAAACTTAAAAACATGAAACTTAAAAAAGCTATTATTGGTTTACCACCAGCGCAATTTCAGTATAGATTTAAAATCAATAATTGCAAGTACCAGTTTGCGACAGATAATCATACCAATTACGACATTTTTGATTAAGTTTGGTAGAAAGCGCAATAAATTCCTTTGGCAAGGTGGCTAGCTAATTTTTTAGTGCAATTATTAAGCCCTGTTTAAATGGCAGCGTAGAGTATTTAATCTGCCAACAATTAGCATCTAAAATTTCACCAAAAGATATTTCCATATCCAGCCAATCCAGCAATAATTCACGAGCTGGCTTGTATGTTTGTACTAGGCTTGCTAGCGAATGTGCTGTAGGCAAAGTAACTAGGCGCGGCCTTGCATAGGCGATATACTTACCAGCGCGCATAAAATAACTAGGCACTAACGTGCCGTGTTGGTTTTTATCAGATGGCAAGTTAAATAGGCAAGGCTCATTGCCGTGAGCTAAACGTCGCCAAACTTCTAAATAGGCATCATCTAAACCAGTTTCAATAACAGTGTCGACATCTGTGAATACCATTTTGCCTATATCACGCGCATCAGTCATTGGCTGAAAATCAATTTCGCGTAGCCATTGGCAAACGTCTGAGCTGTTATTGGTACTTGGCGTTACTACTGTTATGCCAGCAAAACCTTGCTGGCTGGCTAATATTAGCAATTCGCCATCGTTATATTCAGCCAGCGCAGTGACTGCACGCAAGTTTGCACATGCAGCCGGAATGCGAATATCAATATGATAATGCTGGGTTTGCATCCACAATACTAGCGAGCTGTCATCTTTATGTGAGGCAGTTTCAAGCAAATGGCGTTGCCACACGCCCATATAATTGGCTGGTACTGGTTTGGTTGTTATTTTTGTTGGCATGCTAAATCCTTATAAAAGCGCGCTTGCAAATTACGCAACAAAAGTCGCATAATGAAATTATCATGTAGAGCTTACTTTAAAGTTTAATGTTTTGGAACCAACATGACATATCGTTATAGTGTGGGTACAGTCAACTATCAGTTTGCCGATTTAAAAGATGTGCTCGCCAAGGCAACACCAGCGCGCTCTGGCGACTATCTTGCGGGTGTTGCAGCAGACACCTATGCTGAGCGAATGGCCGCTAGGCTTTGTTTGTCTGAGATTCCGCTAAGTACTTTTCTCGAAGATTTAATCATCCCTTACGAAACCGATGAAGTGACGCGGCTGATTGTAGATACGCACGATAAACAAGCTTTTAGTGAAATTAGCCATTTAACTGTGGGCGATTTTCGCGATTGGTTGTTGTCTGACTTGGCAGATACAGCCACTTTAAAACGCGTTGCAACTGGTATTACGCCAGAAATGGCAGCGGCAGTGAGTAAGTTGATGCGTAACCAAGATTTGATTTTAGTCGCCAAAAAATGTCACGTTACAACAAGTTTTAGAAACACCATCGGCCTGCCAGGCCATATTTCAGTGCGCTTGCAGCCCAATCACCCAACGGATGACATGCGCGGCATTGCTGCCTCTATGCTGGATGGTTTATTGTACGGCGCGGGTGATGCGGTGATTGGCATTAACCCTGCCACCGATAGCTTGCCCGCGCTGATGGATTTGTATTATTTGGTGGATGAAGTCATTAACCAATATGAAATCCCTACGCAATCTTGCATACTCACCCATGTTACCAACCAAATTCAGCTTATCGAGCGCGGCGCGCCTGTCGACTTGGTGTTTCAATCTATTGCTGGTACAGAAAAAGCTAATAAAAGTTTTGGTATTGATATTGCACTGCTTAAAGAAGCGCAATCGGCGGCCTTGTCTTTAAATCGTGGCACTGTAGGCAACAACGTCATGTATTTTGAAACGGGTCAAGGTTCTGTTTTATCGGCCAATGCTAATTTTGGCGTCGATCAACAAACCTGCGAAGCCCGTGCCTATGCCGTTGCAAGGCATTTATCACCATTACTCACCAACACCGTAGTCGGCTTTATTGGCCCAGAATATTTGTACGATGGCAAACAGATTATTCGCGCGGGATTAGAAGACCATTTTTGCGGCAAATTATTAGGCGTGCCGCTGGGTTGCGACGTGTGTTATACCAACCATGCCGAGGCTGATCAAGACGATATGGACACGCTGATGACGCTGCTGGCCACCGCTGGCCTCACCTTTATTATGGGCATTCCAGGCGCAGATGACATTATGCTGAATTACCAAACAACGTCTTTTCACGATGCGCTGTATTTACGCAAAGTGCTTGGCTTGAAAGCTGCGCCAGAGTTTGAGATATGGCTTAAAAAAATGCACATTATGGATGCGAACGGACAAGTACAGCCTATCGAGCAGGCGCATCACATGCTGCAGAATATGCCGAAACATTTATTGAGCGCCGCATAAATATGCCAAAACCACCAAACGATATTACCAATATAGACCCGTGGCAACAGCTAAAAAGCTTTACCCGCGCACGTATTGCGATTGGCCGTGTTGGCAGCAGTTTACCCACCAAAGAAGTGTTAGATTTTGGCTTAAGTCACGCCATGGCACGCGATGCCGTGCACTTGGCGCTAGATATGGAGGCGCTAGAACGCGATATTCAGCAGCATGATTTTACGACAATGCGCGTAAAAAGTATGGCGTCTGATAGAGCGACTTATTTGTTGCGGCCAGACATGGGGCGCAGGCTGCACGAGCACAGTTTATTGCAGCTACAAAATATCACCCAAGCCAAGCCGATTGATTTTTTAATTGTGGTGGGCGATGGCTTATCGTCGCTAGCCGTTGCGCGCCATGCAGCACCCTTATTGGCCGAGATAAAACTTGCGAACCCAAAACAGTGGTCTGCAAGCCGCGTGGTTATTGCCTCGCAGGCACGCGTTGCAATTGGTGACGAAATTGGTCAAGCGCTGCAAGCAAAAATGGTGGTGATGCTAATTGGCGAACGACCAGGCTTAAGTTCGCCTGATAGCTTGGGCATTTACCTGACGTTTAATCCCAAATTGGGATTATCGGATGCTGACAGAAACTGTATTTCTAACGTGCGGCCAGAAGGTTTAAGCTATGCTGCAGCTGCAAAAAAACTCATTTGGCTGGCAAAAGAGGCCATGCGCCTAAAAGTGACGGGCGTTGCGCTAAAAGATGAAAGTGACATGCAAGAAATCGGGCAGCAGAAAAACATTACTTTGTAAACGAATTGTAAAATAAGTGTTGCTAAATAGTAGTTTATTAGTTAATAATTAGTGCATTAACAATTATATTGTTAATGCATTATTTATTTATATTAGTACGCCATATTAAAACTATTATTAGGAGAAGCAACATGCGTAATTTTCAGGGGTTGATGTTAAATAAAATCATGCCAGTGGCATTGATTGCAGGTTTAGCAAGTTTGTTAATGAGTTTTGGTGCACAAGCAGAAGAGTCACTTTTTAACCGTTTAGGCGGCACTTATAATATCGCCCAAACAGTTGATCATTTAGTCGATAAAATTTATCTAAACCGTGGCTTAAACGCTAACCCAAAATTAAAAGCGATTCATGATAGACCAGAGACTAAAGCTGGCTTTAAAGTCATGTTGACTAACTGGGTAATTCAAGAAACAGGTGGCCCAAAAGCCTATCTACCTGATGGATTTGGTCGTGGTAAATCAATGAAAGATAGCCATCCACACTTGGCTATTACTAACCGTGAATTCAACATTATTATGGTTGAATGTTTAGAAACATTTTATGCTTACAATGTGCCAGATTATGAAATTAAACAGTTGATGACTGACTTGGAAAGCTATCGTAACGTGATTGTTACTGGCGAAAAACCAGTTTCAGAACCAGTAAGAAAATAAGTTTTAACTAGCAATTAAAAAACCCACGGTAGCGATACCGTGGTTTTTTTACGTATTCAATATGTTATGCAGCCGTTTTAATATCTATAGGCTCATTGGCGTGCATGGTTTCTACCAATTTATGCAGCGAGCTTTTTAACACTTCAAATTCATCTGGCGGCAAACCCGTTTGGCAGGCCACGCGTTTTTGAATATTCGCCACATCATCTTGTAGCGCATGGCCGTTTTCGGTTAAGGCAATTTCTACCACGCGTTCATCCGCTTTATTGCGTTGGCGCGTTAAAAAACCGGCTACTTCTAAGCGTTTTAGTATGGGCGTTAGGCTGGCAGAATCTAAATCTAATCTATCGGCCACACTTTTTACCGTGAGATTATTATTCTCCCACAGCGCCAACATCACCAAATATTGAGTATAAGTAATGCCAGTGCTTTCTAGCGCATTGCGGTATGCGCGTGTTAGCGCATGCGTGGCAGAATACAGCGCGAAACATAATTGGTTATCTAATTTTAAATTTTCATATTTCATCTTAATCTACCAATCTAAAGGCACATATATATCATATATTAATTTGATTCAATTTAAAACTTTGTAACGCCAGTCACTATCAGAATGTTCATTCTGCTAGTGTAGTTGGTTTAACTCTAGCTGTTTAAGTGCAGGGTTAAGCTTTGCTGTCACTGCCACTACACCAAGTGTCATTAAACCGCCAAATATCACCGAAGGTACTAAGCCCATTAAGCGCGCAGCTACGCCAGATTCAAACGCACCAAGTTCATTTGATGAGCCTATAAATATACCATTAATGGCAGATACACGGCCGCGCATGCCATCGGGCGTGGCCAATTGCATAATGGTAGTACGCAACACCACCGAAACACCATCAAATGCACCAGACAGCGCTAAAAATATGCCTGCCAAGTAGTAGTTTTTAGTGAGGCCAAAGCAAATAATGCAAAGCCCAAAACCTGCTACTGCCCACAGCAAATAGCGCCCTGCGTGCAGGTTAATGGGGTGACGCGCTAAATATAAACCCACACACAAGGCGCCAATGGCGGGTGCCGCGCGCAGCAGACCCAAGCTTTCTGGCCCAAGTTGGTAAATATCGGTAATAAAGGCAGGCAACATGGCCACAGCGCCGCCCAGCAACACGGCAAACATATCCAACATTTGCGCACCAAACAAAATTTGGTTGTTCCACACAAAACTTAAACCTTGGCCAATGCTGGCAAATACAGCTGAGGTTTCTGCTGAGGGCGGCTCTTTTATTCGCAGCGATAACAGCACTAACATGGCACCAATGCACATGCTAGCAGAGAATATATAAGCTGCCGTTGTGCTGGCAAACCCCACTAATAAACCGCCAATGGCAGGCCCTGCGATTAAGCCAATTTGAAACACCGAGCTGCCAACTCCAGCCGCTTTGGCATAGCTTTCGCGCGGAATAATAATTGCCATTAATGCACTGTAGCTGGGTGCGATAAAAGCGCGCGCCAAGCCAGTTACACCAATGCTGGCATATATCCAAAACACCGTGTCGCCAGCCAAATATCTTGCAGAAATAGCGGCTAAAACTAGGCCGACGATTCCTAACAGGCAAGCCGACAATACGCCAAACCAGCGGCGCGAGTAGTGATCGATACAATAGCCAGCAAACAATGCGCTGGCAAAATACGGAATCACCTCGGCCAAGCCAATTAAACCTAGCGATAATGGATCGCGGGTGATTTGATAGACATGCCAACTGGCCGCCACTGTCATGGTTTGGTAGGCTAGCACCATAAAAATACGGTAAGTCAGCAGCTTGGTCAGTGCAAACTGTTTTTGGGTAAATAAATCTTTCAATTAAGCACTCACTTTTGGTACGCGCCACAGGTACCAGCTGGCAATAGTTCTATGCGGCGTCCATGCTTTGCCAATTTCTGCCATTTGTTTGGATTTTGGTGCAATACTTAGTTTTTTTAGGCGCGTATACCCTGCCACAATGGCAAAGTCGTCAACTGCTAAAATATCCATGCGTTCAAACGTAAAAATCAGCATCATTTCCACCGTCCATCTGCCGATGCCTTTTAGCGCAATCAAGCGCTCAATTAAAGCTTCGTTGCTCATAGTTTCTGCTTGTTGGCGACTAGGCACGATTCCATCTATTGTGGCTTGTGCAATGCCCTGTATCGTCTCAATTTTTCTACCGCTGAAACCGCAAGCGCGTAAATCGTCAAAGTTTGCAGCAATAAGCTGTTGTGGCGGAGGAAACGCATTTTTTCCATCTTGGCCAAACAGATTTTTGAATCTTGCAAAAATGGCATCGCCCGCTTTGGCATGTAACTGCTGATAAGCCACAGCCTGCACCAGCGCTTCATAAGGGCTAAGGTTAGGCTCAGTTTCATTAGAGAGCGTGCAAGCACCAACGATGTTAATTAATTGCGCCCAATCTGCATCAATTTTGCTTAAAAATTGGCTGGCTTCGGCGTAAACTGATGGATTAGAAGTTGAACTAAACATAAAGTAACATTATAAATGGATTTGCCACAAAACGATTTATTCGACAATTTAGCTGGGGGAAATTTGCAAATAGCCGATGGTGCGATACTGCTGCTAGGCTTTGCTTTGCAAAATGAGGCACACATTTTAGCTGATTTAAAACATATTTTAAGTCGGTCGCAACTTTGTAATATGGTCACGCCAGGCGGTTATAGCATGTCAGTCGCCATGACTAATTGTGGCAGTTTGGGTTGGGTTTCTGATAAAAAAGGCTATCGATATAGTGCTCTGGAACCCAATACTGGCGCGCCTTGGCAGCCTATGCCAGAAAGCTTTTTTAGCTTGGCAAATACGGCTGCTGCCGAAGCAGGTTACGCCAATTTTGTGCCAGACGCCTGTTTAATTAACCAATATCAAACCGCTGCAAAAATGGCTTTGCATCAAGATAAAGATGAGCAAGATTTTAGCCAGCCAATCGTTTCAGTTTCGCTAGGCGTAGCCGCCACTTTTTTATTTGGTGGCGCAAAACGTAGCGATAAACCTGCCAAAATTGTGCTGCAGCATGGTGATGTGATTGTTTGGGGCGGCAAAGCGCGCTTAAATTATCATGGTGTTATGCCGCTAAAACTCAATAACCACGCCGCATTTGGCGCATGCCGTTTAAATTTAACGTTTAGAAAAGCAGGCTAGTTGTTAAAAGCCAATTTTAGCTTTAATACGCAGCCATGCTTGGCTAATCGCGTTACCGTCTAACTGGTAATGCTTGTGTAGTGGTTTTAATACTTGCCAACTGGCTTTAAGCCCTGCGGGAAAAGTCACCAAATCGCCTTTACCAAATGTGACTGACGCGCCACCAACAGGTGTTATGACACATTCGCCCTCTAAAATATAGGCTATTTCTTGCTCGGGAAACGACCAATCAAATGTTGACACTTCTTTTTGCCAAGTGGGCCATTTAGTTATGCCCAAACTATCTAAGCGGCTTTTGGCAGGGTTTTGTTCAACAGTAATTTTCAGGCTATTTTGCATATGAATCCTTTTTAAAGAGCGCGTATTTTAGCGCATGGTGGGCTTAAGTAGTAAAATAGCGTTTTAGACTTAACATTTAATATGCAAGTTAATTTACAACAAGCGATTGATTTACTTAAAAATGGTGAAGTGGTGGCGATTCCTACTGAAACCGTTTACGGGCTGGCGGCAGATGCAGCTAACGATGCGGCTTTGCGCCAAATTTATGCCGTTAAACAACGCCCTGTTGATAATCCACTGATTGTACATATTGCCGATGCTAGCCAAGTTATTGATTGGGCGAGTGAATTTTCGCCATTGGCACAAAAGCTGGCTGACGCATTTTGGCCAGGTCCGTTGACGCTGGTGCTGCCTGCCAAACCGTATGTGTCGAATATTTTGCGTGCAAACTTGCCAACCATTGCATTAAGAGTGCCAAATCATCCATTGACTTTGCAGCTATTGCAGCAAAGTTGTTTGGCGCTGGCAGCGCCATCAGCCAACAAATTTACCCAGCTTAGCCCAACCACTGCCGCGCATGTGGCAGCAGGTTTGGGTGAAAGTGTGCCAGTGCTAGATGGCGGTGCGTGCGAAGTGGGCATTGAGTCAACCATTGTTGCGGTTATTGGAGAAACGTGGCAAATGCTGCGTTTAGGCATGCTGCCACAAGCCAATATCCATGCGGTTGCTGGCGTGCCTGCTTTAATAACTGCACAATTGATTAAAGCGCCTGGGCAGCATCACTTACACTATTCACCGCGCACGCGTATGCAATTATTTACATCGCGTGGTAATCTAGTAAAAAGCGCTAATGCTCGCACCGCCGCGCTGCTATTGGGTGCTGGGCCAGTGCCCAATTGTACCTATTTTGAATTGAATAATAATGCCAACGACGTGGCACAAAAATTATACGATACGCTGCATCAAATGGATGCGCTAAATGTGGATAAATTGTTAATAGAAACACCACCCAATGCGCCAGAATGGCTAGCTATTTTAGACAGGTTAACGCGCGCGGCGCATGCAAAATAAGAATATAGTTTAAGCTTGTTTTTGCACTAAAAAGGGCGTAAATTAACTTTGTTAAGTAGGCAAATGTGGAGTTTAAAATGCCAGACAACAAATACGGATTAGGCAGCAGCAAAGTAGCGACTGAGCAGCACGAAGCACATCACAAAACCACCGTCGTTCACCCCACCAACTGTAAGGTTTGCAATAGCACAAACCTAACTTTAAGCCCCACCATGCACGACCACATGTGCAATGATTGTGGTGAATGGCAAAACGACGTGCCGCAAGGTTATTCTACTGGCCGCGCGGCAGATTATTAAACTATTTTTTTAACGCTTCGCTAAACTCAACTTCTAAATCTTCGTGAATGGCTTTAAGCGCCAGCCGCGTTTTTTCTACTTCTTCGGCTTTGCCTGCTTTATTTGCAATCAGGCCAAGCTCCATTAAGGTGGCGGTGTGTTGTGGGTGTAGAGCCAATACTTGTTGAAAATATTGATTTGCTTTGTTTATATCACCAATGTGTTCCTCTACAACCCCCGCGTAGAATAAAGCTTCTGGGTTAGTTGGTTGTTTAGCTAGCCATTCATCGGTGACTACTTTCAGTTCATCCCATTTATCATTTTGGTAAGGCAATACTACACGCATAAAAAACGGACGTTCTTTTTCTGGCAAATCCCAAAATGGTGCAATATCTGAATTTAGCGATATTGTTTCTGGCGCCTCTAGTAAGGCTTTTATCCATTTTACCGGCATATTATAGAAATAAGCACCATGACCAGGGCTTTTAAAGGTACTAATCGCAATCAGTTTGCCGTCAGCATCAAACACAGGGCTGCCGCTGGCGCCCATAATAAACGAAGCATCGGTACGCACTATTTGGCTATCATCCATAGGGTAAAGCGCTTTTATTTTACCCACTGTAGATTGTGGTTTTGGTGGGCCGCCTGGAAAGCCAATAGAAAATATGTTTTGCTCATATTTTAAGTTTTCAGAATCGCCTAACTCAACTGGCTTTAGCTCTAAATATTGAAAACGCATAATGCATAAATCGTGTTTCCAATCAGCCTTAATGGCCTCTGGCGTAAAACTTTCGCCAAATTTGGTGATTTTTGCGCCATTTGCATTGGCCAGCACATGGCAGTTGGTGGCCACATGGTCTTTGGCAACTACCACGCCCGTGCCGACGCCATGCCCGCCTTTTTTGGTGGTGACATGCACTTTAACCACAGAAGCCTTCAGTTTATACACCATATCTGGCAGCGATTCTGGTAACGAATCTGCGCTACAAATTGGGGCAAACACTAATCCAAGCACGGTGATGAATATGCGCATAACAATCTTTCTATAATTAATAACAAGATTTATAAAATTTAAGTGAATTTACGAATTCAATACTGCCAAATTTAATTGATATTATGTGTGACATTGTGCACAAAGCTAGTAAAATATTGGCTTTGATATTATAGATAGTTAACCATTATGTTAGTTCAGTCTGATATTGCCGATATAAACACACCAACAGGCCTAATGCGTACCTATGTTCATAGGCCAATAGGCAATAAAAAAGTGCCTGCCATTTTATTTTACTCTGAAATTTTTCAGCAAACTGGCCCTATAGAACGCGCCGCGCGCTTTATGGCTGGCCAAGGTTATGCCGTGTTGGTGCCAGAGGTGTTTCACGAGCTTAACCCGATTGGTACGGTGCTGGGCTATGATAATGCAGGTCGCGATAAAGGCAATGCAGACAAGGCCGCAAAAGATGTGCAAGGCTATGACAGTGATAATCGTGCCATGATTCTGTGGCTGGCCACACAGGATTGGTATAGTGGTAATTTAGGCGCCATGGGCTTTTGTATAGGTGGACATTTGGCGTTTCGCGCCGCTTTGCAGCCAGAAGTAAAAGCCACCGCTTGTTTTTACGCAACTGACCTCCACACTACTATTATCCCGAATAAGCCCGACCAACACAGTATGGAACGCTTGGCCGATATTAAAGGTGAGCTGATGATGATTTGGGGCAAGCAAGATAACCATATTCCTACTGCTGGCCGTGTGTTGGTGAATCAAAAATTAACTGAAGCCAACTTAAATTTTAGTTGGCACGAATTTAATGGCCAACACGCGTTTATGCGTGACGAGGGCGAACGTTACGACCCGCAACTGGCCATGAATGGCTATTTACTTGCCACGCAGCTATTTGGCAGAACGCTTTAGAGTTTCAAGCATTAAAATTTGTAGTTAAAATTTGTAGTAAAGTTGTATGTAATGTAACTAAAAACAACGGCCACAAGCCAGCGTTTTATTTTTATTTAACCTCTAAAAGAGACCTGAAATGACCACAAAAAATGCTGATATTGGCCTAGTTGGCCTTGCTGTAATGGGCCAAAACTTAGCCCTCAATATTGCCGACCACGGCTATACTATTGCGGTATATAACCGTGACTCGAAGAAAATGACCAATTTTATTAAGGACTGCAAAGCCAATGAGCCATCGCATGCCAACGTGGTTGGTCATGCTGATTTAGCCTCTTTTGTGTTGAGCATTAAGCGCCCGCGCAAAATTATTTTGCTGGTTAAAGCCGGTAGCGCGACTGATGTTACGATTAACGCGCTGTTACCATTTTTAGAGCAAGGTGACATTATTATTGATGGCGGCAATTCATTGTGGACAGATACGATTCGCCGCGAAAAAGAATTGGCGGTAAAAGGTATTGATTTTATTGGCTCTGGCGTTTCTGGTGGCGAAACCGGCGCGCGTTTTGGCCCAAGTTTAATGCCATCTGGCACCCGTAAAGCTTGGGCATCGCTTGAGCCTATTTGGCGCGATATTGCCGCCAAAGTTGACCCCGTCACAGGCGAGCCAATGGAAGGCGGAACGCCTGGTAAGCCGGTAGTAGGCGGCTTTTCATGTGCAGAATACATTGGCCCAGACGGCGCTGGCCATTATGTAAAAATGGTGCACAACGGTATTGAATATATCGATATGCAGCTTATTTGTGAAGCCTATTGGTTGATGAAGAATCTACTTGGTATGCCAGCTGACGAAATTGGTAAAGTGTTTGCCGAGTGGAATAAAGGCGAGCTTTCTAGCTTTTTAATCGAAATTACCGCAGATATTTTGCAACAAAAAGACCCAATGACCAAAGGCTTTTTGGTGGATCAAATTTTAGACACTGCTGGCCAAAAAGGCACGGGCCAGTGGACAGCAGCCAATGCGCTAGAGCTTGGCGCGCCTGCTAATGCGATTGCCGCAGCTGTGTATGCGCGTGCGCTTTCAAGCTTAAAAGAAGAGCGTGTAGAAGCCAGCAAAATTTTAAAAGGGCCTGCCATTAAACATGAAGGTGATAAGGCTGCCATTATTGACGCGATTAAAAACGCGCTGTATTGCAGCAAAATTTGCGCTTATGCACAAGGCTTTCAACTGATTGATAAAGCGCAAGTCGCCTATAACTGGAAATTAAACTTTGGCGAGATTGCGCAAATTTGGCGCGGTGGTTGCATTATTCGCGCGCGCTTTTTGCAAAAAATTACCGAGGCTTATGCGCTTAATTCACGTTTAAAAAACTTGATGTTAGACCCATATTTCACCAAAGCCATGAACGACGGCCAAGCAGGCTGGCGTAAAGTGATTGCTCTAGCGGTGACTAACGGCATCCCTGCGCAAGGTTTTAGCGCGGCGATGGCATACTACGATGGCTACCGTAGTGCTGATTTACCAGCGAATTTATTGCAAGGTCAACGTGATTATTTTGGCGCGCATACGTACGAGCGTAAAGACCAGCCGCGCGGTCAGTTCTACCATTTAGATTGGCCTGAGGCTGGCCGGCCACAACTTGTTATTGAGTAAATCTGATTGAATAAAACGATTGGTTTTTGAATAAATAGTAATGAGTGGGTGACGAAATGTCGCCCACTTTTTTTGCACGACTAATTAAAATAGCTGGTTAAACTAAACAGTTTAAAACTTAAACAACAAATTTCTTCTAAACGCAGTCGCCGTATGCTTCTAACAATCGATTAAAACTTTGTGCTTTACTTAATTCAACAGGTTTAATCTCGGTCGATTTAACAGCATTGGCTTCAATTTTTTGAACCAATACTGGATTAAAACTTTTATTTATTAAGTCATTTTTTACTACTTGTTTCACTTGCATCATGTTTTCCTTTTGGGAGTAAAATCTACTGGAATTGTGTTCCTGTAGCTTGGTGTCTAATCTATCAAATAAATTCAATTATTTCTTAACTTTAGTCGGTAAATCACTAAAATCATTACACTTATTATTTAACGCAGCCTTATTTAACGCATCACATTTGTTGCAGAGTACACACAAAAATAAAAAGTTTCTACAACTAAGCTTAAGTAAAGCTAAAGCAATAGGCGTACCAAAAAATGTTTTGTGAAAAATTTAATGGTTTAAAATACGCAAAACGTCTGCAATCGCCGTAAAATAACAGTTTTTAACAATGCAATAATTAGACTAAAAGCTAATGAATATTTTAATTAATGGCAATAACCGACAATTTGATGGTGAAAACATGACCATTTCTGCCTTAATAGTGACACTTGATTTAACTGGTAAGCGGTTGGCGATTGAAAAAAACGGCGAAATTGTGCCGCGTAGCCAGTTTGATGCAGCAATTGTTAGTGACGGTGATAAACTAGAAATTGTTGGCGCCGTCGGCGGTGGATAATAGAAAATGCATTTAAAAGACGAACTTATTATTGCAGGCAAGGCTTACCAATCGCGTTTATTGGTGGGCACAGGAAAATATAAAGACTTTGTCGAAACCCGCGCGGCGATTGACGCCAGCGGCGCACAGATTGTGACAGTAGCCATACGACGCACCAATATTGGCCAAACCGCAGGCGAACCCTCGCTGCTAGAATATTTGCCGCCAGACCAATTTACCTATTTGCCTAACACCGCAGGTTGTTATTCGGCCGATGACGCGGTGCGTACTTTAAGGTTAGCGCGCGAATTGCTCGACGGCCACAAACTGGTGAAATTGGAAGTGTTGGGCGACCCAAAAACTTTGTACCCAAATGTGATTGAAACTATTGCCGCGGCAAAAACTTTGGTGAAAGATGGTTTTGATGTAATGGTGTACACCTCGGACGACCCGATTATTGCCAAGCAATTAGAAGATATTGGTTGCTGCGCGGTGATGCCGCTGGCCTCACTTATCGGCTCTGGTATGGGTATTTTAAACCCGTGGAACTTACAAATTATTATTGAAAATGCAAAAGTGCCTGTGTTAGTGGATGCAGGTGTTGGCACCGCCAGCGATGCAGCTATTGCCATGGAGTTGGGTTGTGCAGGCATTTTAATGAACACGGCGATTGCCGCAGCGCAAAATCCAGTGCTCATGGCATCCGCCATGAAAAAAGCGGTTGAAGCAGGTCGTGAGGCATTTTTAGCTGGTCGCATGCCTAAAAAGTTGTATTCCGCTAGCCCTAGCTCGCCCACCGCAGGGATGTTTACGACAGGTAAGATAGACTAATGGCCGATAGCAAATATTACGCGTTTAAAGTGAGTGTTAAAACTGCTCATTTGCCAGACCAATCTGCGCCTGAAGACAGCAAATATGCGTTTGCTTATACAGTGACTATTGCCAATATTGGTAATATCTCGGCGCAATTAATTAGTCGCCATTGGATAATTACGGATGCCAATAATCATGTGCAAGAGGTAAAAGGTTTAGGCGTGGTAGGCGCGCAGCCATTGCTGGCACCAGGCCAACAGTTTGAATATACCAGTGGTACGCTGCTGGCCACACCAGTAGGCGCCATGCGTGGCAGCTACACAATGGTGGCGGAGGACGCCAGCTTTTTTGATGCGGTGATAGAACCATTTACTTTGGCTGTGCCTAAAGTATTAAATTAAATCTTGATTGCAAAATTTTGAAAAAGCGTCCCCTGATTCTAATCGCACTACTCGTTGTTTCGTGTAGTAAAGCAAATGTAAAACCCTCGCAACAAGCTAATACAGCTAGCTGTGATTGCAAGCAACAATCGTCGCTGCCAGATGACAATAAGCCTATAGCTTTGCAAGATTATGCGTTGTTAAAGCCCGCCAGTTGGCAAGATATTGATGGTTTTACAGAAGATGATCTGAGTGCCGCATGGCCAGCATGGTTGCAAAGCTGCAGCGTACTTAAAAATAAAACGCAAAAAAATAAAACGCAAGCTAATCAACAGCCGTGGCAGGCCGCTTGCGCAGCTGCAAGCGTATTGACTAAGCCCAGCAAGCAAGCGGTGCAAGCCTATTTTGTAGAATATTTTGACGTTTATAGCGCCAACAATTCTGAAGGTGCTAATACAGGATTGATGACAGGCTATTACCAGCCTTTGTTAAAAGGTAGCCGTAGCAAATCTAACCAGTATCCGTACCCACTTTATAAGCAGCCAGATGATTTAATTACAGTGGATTTAGGCGAAACCTACCCTGATCTAAAAAATAAGCGTGTGCGTGGTAAGCTGGTGACAGATAAAGATGGCCGCAATAAATTGGTACCCTACCCAACTCGTGCCGAGATTGAAACTGCAACTATGCCGCTGGCAGGCAATGAATTGGTGTGGATAAACGACCAAGTAGAAGGCTTTTTTTTGCAAGTGCAAGGCTCAGGCATTGTACAGTTTGATAACGGCGAGACAATACAAGTGGGCTATGCCGACCAAAACGGCCAAGCTTATAATTCGATTGGGCGGGTATTAATTGAGCGTGGCGAGCTAACAAAAGACCAAGCTGGCATGCAAGGCATTAAATACTGGGCGACTAAAAACCCTGCCAAGCTGCAAGCGCTTTTAAATGCCAATCCTAGTTATGTGTTTTTTAGAGAATTGCCTGCAGGCCTGCTCGGTCCACTGGGTGCGCTTGGTGTGCCGCTAACAGCAGAGCGCAGCGTTGCCATAGACCCAAGACATGTGCCACTGGGCGCGCCGATATTTTTATCGACCACACAGCCGAACACGAATCAACCGCTTAAAAAATTGATGGTGGCACAAGATACTGGGGGTGCCATTAAAGGTGGCGTACGCGCAGATTATTTTTGGGGCGCTGGAGATGCTGCAGGTAAGCAAGCAGGCAGTATGAAACAACAAGGTAAAATTTGGGTATTATTGCCAAAAGGCTTTGAATTACCTAAATAGTCATTATAGGCAATAAAAAAGCGCTCATAAAGAGCGCTTTTACGTAGCAAAAAACAAAAATTATTTGTTCATTACGTACATTGTAACTTCAAAACCGAAACGCATTTCAGTAGCAGCTGGTGTTGTCCACATAATAATCTCCTTAAGTTAAAATTCGTTTTGCTTTGTTTTCACTGCGCATCACGTAAATTGAATACTACACAACTGCGAAAAAAACGTTGTGTTTAAACTACTTAAATTAACCTAATGATTTTCATTAGATTAAGCCTGCCTTTTGAGTCGTTTAATGAGCTTTTTAATGCCTTTGCGGCCAATGGTGCGTTTTAAACTAACTTTTGCATCATATAAATAAAAGCTTAATTTATCTTGCCAACTAAATATAGAGCCAATGAGCGAAAAATAGTGCGCCATTAAGCGCTGCCGGTTGGCGCTATCAAGCTTGTGGCTAGCGCGCGCCATATCTGCCACGCGATATTTACGCGCAAAAGGCGTGTGTTTGAAGCTGCGCAAGCGCGCGGTGTCAATCAGCGAAAAACTAAGTTTTTTTTCTGCGCCTACATTGACTAATATATTACCGCCCGATAAATCTCTAAAGTAAATCAAGCGCTGGTGCATATGCCAACAAAATTGCGCAACCTGTTTCAGCACGTCATCTGCGGCCACGCCATTCCAAGTAGTTGCACCACTGGCAAAGCTGCTAAAAATTTGACCAACGTTGGCATCCGCTTGTACAAATTCGCACAAATAAAAATTTTGTTTCAGCGTGCTGTCGCCAATTTTTTCAAAGAAGGCTACAGGCGCTGCAGTGCCTATGCCGCGTCGCATCAGCTCCATCGCGCCGTTCCAACTACGTTTGGCTTTACTTGGCTTAAATTGATCTAAAAACGCCTTGTGCGGATACATTTTTACAGGTTGTTTGATGGTAATTTGCTTTGCGTTATCAAGTGGGTTTGGCACAGCCCAAATTGCATTACGCGCATGGCGCAAAGCACCGTTTTTATCGGGTTGCAGCAAGTTGTTTGGGTGCAATTCTTTTGCAATTGAATCAGCTTGGGCTTGATTATCTGCCAAAATTAAGCCCTGCCAGCCATCTTGATTAAACCTAAAATATTGCTGGCTGGCATGCGCATGAATGACTAAGTTTTTGGCCAAAGTTGGTTGTTGCTTATATTGTGGCGAGTGCTTAAGCGGCCAACACAAATAAATAGGCGTTTCAGTCACCAGGCCAATATTTTTATCTAACAAATGACCATCTCGATGATAAATAGTGGCTTCACGCAACGTATCTTCTGTATAAATAACCTGCAAAAAAGCCACGCTACCATTGATTGTCCAAGCGGCATGTATAGTGTAGTCAGCCTGTTTAAAATGGTGAACCTCTAAGCCAGTGGCTGTGGCAATAGGTGCAATATACTGCGCGCCTTGCAGCATGCTTGCGGCGGTTTTTACAGCCGAAAAACTGGGGTAAGGTTTAAATTGGCCAAGCTCGCCATTCGCCCGTGCATAGTGCGCTACTTGCTCTAGCCTGGGGTAAGCGCCGTCGTCCAAGCCATTATCAATCAAGCCTTCGCGCTCGCAAATTAGCGCCCCCCAATTGGCTTGATGCAATGCACCGCTAGCAGCAAGCAGCGTAAAGTAACGCGCGGCGTAATCAGCTTGTTTTTGCTCGGCATCGGGTAGTTGGCGGCGAATACGATAAATAGCCCAAAACGCAGCTGGCGAAACGGTGTGCAATACCCCAAAATCATGCGCAATTTTGTTTAAGAGGCGCGCTTTTTTAACCAAGTTATATTTAAAAATACCTGCCCATTGGTATTTAAACACACGGTGGTCAAAGCGTTCTGGCTCTATGGTGCGCTCGCTAAACAAATTATCACTGTGAATATCGGGCAGTAATTTTTTTTGTTTAAATATTTTTAGCAAGCTAATGTTATAGAACGGCTCAAAATCTTGCACGTTTGGACCAACCAACGTGATATTGCGCGCTTTAATAGCTTGATGCGCAATTTGCCAAGCCTGCAAAAAACCATCAAATGAGTAGCCTGCCCAGCGCTTACGGTTAATAGTGGTACCAACCTCAATTTGTTTAATGTGCGCGCCAAAAGTATCTAGCACCGCATGCAAAAAATCATGCCAAATCGCTTGCTCTGTGGCAGATTGCATATTTTTTGCCGCAGTAAATGGCTGAATAAGATGTAGCGTCACGTTAAAATTTTCGGCAATTAATGCGCGCAAAAAACGCGCATTAAAACCATCCAAATCTCCGTAAGTAAAATCTAAGCGCACCTGTTTTATGCCCAGCGTTTTTACTTGCGCTATCACATACGCATCCATAGCGGCGTCTGGGGCACTGGCAACACATACACCAAAAAAGTCATCTGCAACTTTATGGTCACTTGGCGGAATATGGCCATTTTTAAGGCGTAAGCCACCACGTAAAATATAGCTTAGGCCGTCACGAATCACTTGCCCCGTGAGCATAGAAGATTGTTGCGTCATTATGGCAAGTGGTAGCGTTGCTCGCTATACAGTAAAGCGGGTAATAGCGAATTGGCTAATGCAGTTTTTTCTAAGCCAACCCCGTTTTCTGGAGACGCAGTTTCATTCAAGCGCTTTGCTTTTTCATCATATACACCAAAAGCCGCCGCTTTGCCTTCACGTAGCACTACTACATTGTTGCTGTCTTTGGTTTGCTGCATCCATGCAAAGTTGTCGTTGTATTGCATCATGGCGCGACCTAAGTAATCGGCGGGCTCATTCGATAAATCGCGCCCAGTCATTGGGTGTTGGCCATTAATGCCCATTAATGAAAGTAGCGTCACTGGTAAATCAATTTGGCTGGCAATGGTTGTCAGCTTTTTAGGCTTAATATCGGCACCTAAAATAAGGCCAGGAATGTGAAAGTGTTGAATAGGTACCAATGCATCGCCGCGCACACGAATATCGTGATCGGCAACCACTAAAAATATAGTATCTTTCCAATATGCACTGGCTTTGGCCTTTTTAAAGAATTCACCT
>JANOYU010000005.1:0-23946 GCA_031429035.1 Methylophilaceae bacterium | reverse complement strand
CAGGTGCTAGTTTCTGTTAAGCTTTCACTTTTCAAATTTGCAAAGTTTTATCATGGCTCAATATGTAATGTCTATGCTGCGCGTCAGCAAAATCGTCCCACCTAAAAAAACCATCATTAAAGATATTTCACTGTCTTTCTTTCCTGGTGCAAAAATCGGTTTGTTGGGTTTAAATGGCTCGGGCAAGTCCACCGTGTTGCGTATTATGGCAGCGGCCGATAAAGAATTTGAAGGCGAAGTGCAGTGGCAACCCAATATGAATATTGGCTATTTGCCACAAGAGCCACAACTAGACGCAACAAAAACCGTGCGCGAAGAAGTGGAAAGCGGCATGGGCGAGGTGATGCAAGCGCAAGCCATGCTAGAAGCGGTTTACGCCGCTTATGCTGAGCCTGATGCCGATTTTGACAAGCTGGCAGAAGAACAAGCCAAGTGGGAAAACATTATCGCGGCTAGTGGTTCAGATTTAAGCACGCAGCTAGAAATCGCCGCCGATGCGCTGCGCTTGCCGCCGTGGGATGCGAAAATTGGCCCATTATCTGGCGGTGAAAAACGCCGTGTGGCGCTGTGCAAATTACTATTATCAAAGCCCGATATGTTGTTATTGGACGAACCCACTAATCACCTAGATGCAGAATCGGTGGAATGGTTAGAGCAATATCTGGTGCGCTTTACGGGGACTGTTGTTGCCGTTACGCATGACAGATACTTTTTAGATAACGCCGCCGAATGGATTTTAGAGCTAGATCGCGGTCACGGCATTCCGTGGAAAGGCAATTACTCCAGCTGGCTAGACCAAAAGCAAGCACGGCTAGCTTTGGAAGAAACGCAAGAATCATCGCGCCGCAAAGCGCTGAATACTGAGCTGGAATGGGTGCGCCAAAACCCAAAAGCGCGCCAAGCCAAAAGTAAATCGCGTATTGCACGCTATGAAGAGCTAGCAAGTGCCGAATACCAAAAACGCAACGAAACGCAGGAAATTTTTATCCCCGCAGGTGAGCGTTTGGGCGACCAAGTGATTGAGTTTAACGGTGTTAGTAAAGCCTTTAAAGACCGTTTGTTGATGGACAATTTGAGTTTTAGTATTCCAGCAGGCGCCATTGTTGGCATAATCGGCCCCAACGGCGCAGGCAAATCCACCTTATTTAAAATGATTATGGGGCAAGAAAAGCCTGACAGTGGCGAGGTGAATATTGGCCAAACCGTAAAGCTGGCCTATGTTGACCAAAGCCGTGATGATTTAGGCAACACCAAAAGCGTATTTGACGAAATTGCCAACGGCAGTGATATTTTAACGGTGGGTAAATATGAAACGCCAAGCCGCGCTTACATTGGCCGTTTCAACTTTAAAGGCGGCGATCAACAAAAAATCGTTGGTCAATTATCAGGCGGCGAGCGCGGGCGCTTGCACCTAGCCAAAACGCTCATCTCTGGCGGCAACGTGTTGCTTCTCGATGAACCATCAAACGACTTAGATATTGAAACCCTACGCGCGCTAGAAGACGCGCTGCTGGAGTTTGCTGGCTGCGTATTGGTAATTTCGCATGATAGATGGTTTTTAGATAGAATCGCCACGCATATTTTGGCGGCAGAAGGCGATTCGCAATGGACGTTTTTTAACGGCAATTATCAGGAATACGAAGCGGATAAGAGAAAACGCTTGGGTGAGGAAGGTGCGAAACCAAAACGGATTCGCTATAAACCTATTAGTAGATGATAAGCCGATAACGTTGTTATCCCTCCTTGCCGTACTTATCGTACTGTCTGCGTCGGGATGCCTAGTTCTCGGCTTATTTGGTACAGTTGCGACAATTTAAAAGTTAATGCTTTGGAGGCCGCATGGATATTGGCTTGCAGGGCATCGTTAAGATTTAAATTTTTAAAGCCAATCCCAATCAATGCGCTTTTTATGCGGTGCGTTCTTCATTAGGTAATCCCATAAACCTGCTGGAATTAAGCGCATCAGCCTTGCCACAACACCCATTTGCCACGGAATAATTTTGAAGCGTACTTTGGCCTCAACCGCGTTGGCAAATTTGTGCGCGAACACGTCGGCATCCATTAAAAACGGCATTTTGTATTGGTTAATTTCTGTCATCGGGGTGCGAATGTAGCCTGGCGCAATGGTAGATACATGAATGTTAAAATGTTGCATTTCAGCTCGTAGGCTCTCGCAGTAGCTAATGACTGCCGATTTGCTGGCGCTGTATGCGGCGCTACCCGGTATGCCGCGTATGCCCGCAACGCTGGCTACGCCAATCAACTGAGCTATTTCACCTAATTTTGCAGCGTGCTTCATGGCTGCGATAAAGGGCTGAAATGTATGCACCATGCCCATCACATTGATATCGAAGATGGCTTGAAAAGCGGGTATGTCTTCTCTCAGTTCCGTCAGTGTGCCACGACTGACGCCTGCGCTAGCAATCACAATATTGGGTGCGCCAAATTTGCCTATAAAATCTTGTGCTGCTAGTTGGCAGGCCAAACTATCGCGCACATCCACTGTGTATATTGCACAGGTAACGCCATATTGGTTTTGCAGCGTTTGTGCCAGCATATGTAAGTGCTCACTACGTCTTGCTGCTAAGCCAATTATGCTGTTATTAAAATCACTGCCCTGCGAGGCAGTATCCATGCGGCTTGCAGGCACGCTGTTTTCGCTCGTACTTAATGAATAGCGCTTTGCATATTCGTGCGCTAGTGCGCGGCCAATGCCGCTAGATGCGCCTGTAATGAAAATGTTCATAGCGAAAGTATAACTGATAAATTTTAAACAATAAAAAACCCGCTAAATTTTAGCGGGTTAATAAGGGTTAATATTGCTTATTTAACTTTTGCTGGCAGGGCTACTTTTTTAATTGGTGTAACTTTAGTAGTGGCTGCCTTGCTTACTTTTTTGCAGCAGGCGTCGCTTTTGCGCTGGTGGCTAATTTTTCTTTACGCACGTTTTCAATAATGTAATCAGCCACTTTAAGCGCTTGTTCGTTGCCGCCGTTCATGGTGCTAGATGTAATATATTTACCATCTATTACTAAGCTGGGTACGCCTGTTGCGCCAGATGCACGAAAAATTTGCGCAGCGCGGTTTAAGTTGGTGTTAATGGTGAACGATTTAAAGGCAGCTTCAACTTTTAATTTATCCATTTTACTTTGCAACGTCATCCACTCGATAATCGCTTTTTCATCTGTTGGGTTTAGGCTTTTGCTTTTGTGTACTGCATCAAACAATGGGGTGTGCATTTTTTCGCTTATACCCAATGTTTCCATGGCATAAAACGCTTTAGCCATTGGCGCCCAGCTGGCGTTTGGCAAGCCTGGCATGCGTTTAAAGTAAACATCGCTAGGCAATTTTTTTACCCACGCATTAAGTGGTGCATCCATTTGATAACAGTGTATGCAGCCATACCAAAAAATCTCCATTACCTCAATCTTGGCGGCATTTTCTGTCGGAATAGCTTGCGCGACGGCATCAAAATTGGTGCCAGGCTGCGGCGTTTCTGCCAAAGACATTGGCGCAAAACTTAAACTAGCTAAAGATAACAATAAAATGGCAAATACTTTTTTCATACAAAATCCTTCAATATTAAATAACTTACAAACTGTATTAACGATAACTGGCTATAAAAGATGACAATAAATTAACAGATTCGCTTATTCGGTTTTAGTTTCGGTGTGCACTTTAATTAAATCGGTATTAAAGCCATTGGTGGTGAGCTCACTACGAATTTTATTAATTTGCGTAATATCGCTTAATGGGCCAACGCGCACACGGTGCCATACGCCTTTTTCTGGAATCGTCGCAGTTTGCACCACTGCCTCAAAGCCTTGCAGTGCTAGCTTGGCTTTCATGTTATCGGCATCGGCCTCATCTTGAAAAGCACCCACTTGCAAGAAGTAATTATCTTTTTTAATTAAGGTGTTGTTTTTAACTTCTTGCTCGGTGACGGTGCTTTCAGTTTCGGGCAATATAGTATAAAAATCAAATTTATTGTCTTGCTTGGCTGCATTTTCTGGGCTTTCTTCTTTGGGCAGCACGTCTTCCTCTATTTTTGTTTTAGCCGCTAGTTTTTTGGCTTGCGCTTCTAACGCAGGTTTGCTTAATTTGTTATCTACAAATGGGCTATCGCTGCCTTTTAAATACATGGTCACCCACAGCGATAAACCAACGCCCAGCAATAGCCCTATTAGCAAGCCAGTAAAAAAAGGGCTGCCTTTGCTGCCACTACTTTTTGCGGTGGCGGGTTTGTAATCTTTACTCATGTTATCCTCTAATTTTTCTTTTTATATTTTTAATTGTTACATTTTACCAATTCACATTTTATTAGGTGCGCTGACGCCCAGTAAACCCAAACCATTTTTAAGCACGTGCTGGGTTGCTACTATTAACGCCAAGCGCGCCAGTTTGGTTGGCGTATCGTCCACCAAAAACTTAGTATCATTATAATAACTATGTAAATCACTTGCACATTCTTTTAAATAATTGGCAATGGCGTGTGGTGCTAAATCAGTTCCAGCATTCATCACAATTTCGGGATATTCGCTTAAACGCTGCATCAATTTTGCCTCGTTTGGTGCGCTTAATGGGGTTAAATCAGCTATTTTTAGCGTGCCTACATCGCCGTTCCATTGGTTTAGTACGCTGCAAATGCGTGCATGTGCATATTGAATGTAATACACAGGGTTATCGTTGGTTTGTGACTTAGCTACATCAATATCAAAAATAAGTTGCGAATCGGCTTTGCGTGCCGCCAAAAAATAACGTGTGGCATCGCAACCAACTTCATCAATCAAGTCACGCAACGTCACATAACTGCCTGCGCGCTTGCTTAGTTTTACTTCCTCGCCGCCGCGCATTACCGTTACCATTTGGTGCAATACATAATCTGGCCAAGCGGCTGGAATACCCACGTTAAGCGCCTGCAAGCCAGCTCTAACTCTAGTAATCGTACTGTGGTGATCTGCACCCTGCTCGTTAACTACACGCTTAAAGCCGCGATTCCATTTATCATGGTGGTAAGCCACATCGGGCACAAAATAAGTATAGCCACCGTCACTTTTACGCATGACGCGGTCTTTATCGTCGCCAAAATCGGTGGTTTTTAGCCACAGCGCATCACCTTCTTCATAGGTTTTGCCGCTTTTTATCAGTGCTTGAACAGTATTTTCAACTTTACCCGTACTGTATAAAGCGCTTTCTAGCGAGAAAACATCAAATTTAATTTGAAACGCCTTTAAATCTAAATCTTGCTCGTGGCGCAAATAAGCAACAGCAAACGTGCGCACCGATTCCACATCATTCACGTCACCACTTGCAGTCACCTGCATGTCGTCCGCTGTCACCGTTTGTTTGGCTAAAAACGCATTGGCAATGTCCATAATATAATCGCCGCGATAACCGTTTTCAGGAAAGCGCGCATCATCCGTCGCAATGCCTTGGCAACGCGCCTGCACCGAAATCACCAAGTTTTCAATCTGCGCGCCAGCGTCGTTATAATAAAACTCGCGCGTTACATCCCAGCCGCTGGCGTCTAGCAAGCGCGCCAAGCAATCGCCCACTGCCGCACCGCGTCCATGACCCACATGCAGCGGGCCTGTGGGGTTGGCAGATACAAATTCCACCTGAACCTTCACATTTTTGCCAACGTTATTGCGGCCAAACGCATCGCCTGCAGCCAAAATCTCCGCCACAATAGTTTGTTGCGAGGCCGCGTTTAAAAAGAAATTAATAAAGCCCGCGCCCGCAATTTCTACTTTGGCGATATACTCACTTTTAGGCAAA
Organism: Methylophilaceae bacterium; assembly: GCA_031429035.1. Taxonomy (GTDB): domain Bacteria; phylum Pseudomonadota; class Gammaproteobacteria; order Burkholderiales; family Methylophilaceae; genus Methylotenera_A. The sequence goes on along the minus strand of JANOYU010000005.1, from coordinate 18,168 downwards.
GCAGCGATTAATTGTTCAGCAATCATGCGTGGATTTAGGCGTAGCGGCTTTGCCAGCTGCATGGCTAAATTACTAGCAAAATCGCCATGTTCGGCCGATTTTGGGCGGTCTAGTACAATGGTAATTTGCGTTGCATCTGCGCTAATGTTGGCGGCAGCTTGCGACAATAAATGGGTAATATGCGCTTTCAAAACTTTATACTTTCAAAATAACTTAATTTACTAAAAACAGTATTTTAACCTAAAGCACGCTTTATACTCACCTATAACTTTTATGCCGCCCACCATCCTCAATATTGCGCTCGATGTGCCGCTAAACCGCAGCTTTGATTATTTGGCTGGCGACTTTGTGGCAAAAATTGGCAGTAGAGTAATAGTCCCGTTTGCAGGTCGCAATTTGGTGGGCGTGGTGTTGGCGCTAAAACAAACATCTGATTACCCAATCGAAAAACTAAAACCTGTCAGCCATGTGTTTGATGATGTGGTGTTTAATGATTTTAAGCTGCTGCAATTTTGTGCCGATTATTACCACTATCCGCTTGGCCAAGCCGTAATCTCTGCCCTGCCCTTACGCTTGCGGCAGCTTAAGCCAGCGGTTTCGCGTAAAGCATTTGCGTATAGCTTGGTGCAAGGCGCAGATATTAGCCAAATTACCGCTAAAAAAGTCGTTTTACATCGAATTGTCACTGCCCTGCAGGCCGCACCAATGCTAGGGCCTAGCGAACTCGCTTTAATCTCATCAAGCTGGAAAAAAGCAATTGGCGAGCTTAAAAATTTAGATTTGGTGGCTGAGCATGAAGTGCTGGCAGTGAAGGCTTCCATGCCATCTTCTAATGTTGAGCCAACCTTAAACACTGAGCAGCAAAAAGCGATTGCGCAGGTGTTAGCGCTTACTCACAGCTTTAAACCGTGGTTATTGCATGGCATCACTGGCAGCGGTAAAACCGAGGTTTATATACAAATTTTGCGGCAAATTTTACAAACTACAGATTTTAATGAAACAGGTGCCCAAGTGTTGGTATTAGTACCAGAAATCAACTTAACGCCACAGTTAGAAGCACGTTTTAGAAGCCGCTTAAGTCAATATCCGCTAGTGACTTTGCACAGCAATTTAAGTGAGAGTGAGCGCCTACAAAATTGGCTGGCGGCCAGCACTGGCGTGGCTAAAATTGTGATTGGCACGCGCCTGAGTGTATTTACACCGATGCCAAATTTAAAATTAATTGTGATAGATGAAGAGCACGATGGCAGCTATAAGCAGCAAGATGGCATGCGTTACCACGCGCGCGATGTGGCGATGGTGCGCGCAAAGCAGCTGAATATCCCCATTATTTTGGGCAGCGCCACGCCATCACTGGAGACTTGGCATAATGCCAATAAAGCCCAATATGGCTTGTTAAGCTTAAAACAGCGCGCGATTCAAAACGCGCAATTGCCAAGTATTTTTTGCATTGATATTGCAAAATCGCCGACTGAAAATGGCCTGTCACCTATATTAATCAAGGCCTTGCGTGAGCGCTTAAGCAAAGGCGAGCAAAGTCTGTTATTTTTAAATCGCCGTGGTTACGCACCAGTGTTGCATTGCAACGCGTGTTTGTGGGCATCGGCTTGTACACGTTGCAGCGCCAAACTTGTTGTACATTTAAGCCAAAAACGGTTGAAATGTCACCATTGTGGTGCCGAGCAAAAAATCCCAGTGCAGTGCCCAAGTTGCGGCAATGCCGATATAAAACCAGTCGGCCAAGCCACGCAACGGCTAGAGCAAACGTTACAAACATTGTTTCCTACGGCAAAAATTGCCAGAGTCGATCGCGACAGCATGCGTAGCAAAGATGCGCTGACCGAGGTGTTAAGTAAAGTGCATGCGGGTGAGGTGGATATTTTGGTGGGCACACAAATGCTCGCAAAGGGTCACGATTTTCCAAATCTAACTTTAGTCGGTGTGTTAGATACCGACAGCGCATTGTATAGCCCAGATTTTCGCGCCAGTGAAAAGTTATTCGCACAATTGATGCAAGTGGCAGGCCGCGCGGGGCGCGCCGAAAAGGCTGGCGAAGTACTGATACAAACGGCTTTTCCACAACATACTTTGTTTGATGCGTTGCGCAGCCAAGATTATGTGAGTTTTGCCGATGAATTATTGCATGAACGCAAAGCCATGCAGTTTCCACCAAGTAGCTTTTTTGCACTATTGCGGGCAGAATCGAATAACTTTGCCGAGGTAGAAAAATTTTTACATTTAGCCAGAAACGCCGCGCGAAATTTGAATGCTGCTGATTTAAAAAATAGCGTTATGGTTTACGATATTATTCGTCCGCAAATGCAGCGCCTAAAAAGTATGGAGCGCGGCCAACTTCTGCTGCAAGCCAATAGCCGTGCGGCTTTGCAGCGCCTGCTCAAAATGTGGATGCCAGAAATAAAAGGTTTTTTATTGGCAAATAAAGTACGCTGGAGCATAGATATAGACCCGCTGGAGTTTTAAGGTAGCCTGCACCCTAATTAAAAAGTAAAATAATGGTTTAGTAAACGTATTCAGCGTGCGGGTGTAGTTCAATGGCAGAACGCTAGCTTTCCAAGCTTGCCTAGCTTAAAGCGCGGGTTCGATTCCCGTCACCCGCTCCAAGCAAGTTGTATTTTTAAGAATATAGAAAGTGTGCAATGACAGAAACACCACCAGTAGTTCTCACCTTCGCTGCCACCGACCCTAGCAGTGGCGCGGGTTTGCAGGCCGATATTTTGGCGCTGGCTAGCATTGGTTGTCATCCACTTTCTGTGGTAACTGGCATTACCGTACAAGATACGGTGGGCGTAGAGAGCGTAATGGCGCTAGATGCCGATTGGGTGAACGACCAAGCGCGCACCATTTTAGAAGATGTACAAATTGCTGCGTTTAAATTAGGACTTTTAGGGTCAATTGAAAATATCGCCGTTATAGCAGAAATTGTCGCCGATTACCCAGACGTTCCGCTAATTATTGACCCGATTTTAACTTCTGGCCGTGGCGATGAGCTGGCCAACGACGAAATGCAAGCCGCCATGTGCGAGCTGTTATTTCCACAAGCCACTTTAATTACGCCTAATAGTTTAGAGGCGCGCCGACTGGCTTTTTATGAAGATAACGATGAAATTCAACATACGTCATTAGATGAAGCGGCGATTCGCTTATTAGAAATGGGTGCCGAATATGTGCTAATTACTGGCACGCACGAGCGCAGTGTAGATGTGGTGAATTCACTTTTTGGCAGCAACAGTAACGGCGCCAGCGGGCTGATTAAAGCTTATCATTGGGAGCGGCTGGCAGGCAGTTATCATGGCAGCGGCTGCACGCTTACAAGCGCCATTGCGGCATGTTTGGCGCATGGTTTAAGCATGGAAGAAGCGATTCAAGAAGCGCAAGAATACACATGGCAAACGCTTAAAAATGGCTTTAGGCCTGGCATGGGGCAGTTTATTCCAGATAGATTTTTTTGGGCACGCGATGAAGAAGGTGCGGATGATAAAGATGCCGATGATAAAGACGTTAAGCCGTTTGAAAAAGTCTCGCCGATTCAACATTAATGGCTTTTATGATAAAAGGCTTGTATGCAGTTACGCCAGATACCTTAAACACCGAGCAACTTTGCCTAAAAGTGGAGCAAGCACTGCAAGGCGGCGCTAGCATGCTGCAGTATCGCAACAAAGCTGCCGATGCAACGTTGCGGCTGCGCCAAGCCACTGCTTTATTAGCACTTTGCCGTAGTTTTAATGTGCCACTTATTATTAACGACCACCTCGATTTATGCGCACAAATTGATGCCGATGGTTTACATATTGGCGCAACCGATTGCGACTTAGGCGCAGCTAGGCGCTTGCTAGGCGCAGATAAAATTTTAGGCGCATCTTGTTATAACAGGCTAGATTTAGCCATTCAGGCAGAACAAGCAGGCGCTAGTTATGCAGCTTTTGGCGCCTGTTTTAGCTCGGATACAAAACCGAATGCAGTCAATGCGCCGCTCGCTTTATTTGCACAAGCCAAACAAAAAATTAAAATTCCACTGGTGGCGATTGGCGGCATTACCTTAGAAAACGCACCGCAAGTATTGCAAGCAGGTGCCAGTGCAATCGCTGTGGTTGGCGCGTTATTTGGTGCCGATGATATAACAGTGACTAGCCAACAATTTTCACATTTATTTGCACATAATTAATACGAGATAAAATAACTGCCCTGTAAGCCGCATAGATGTTGGCTCGCAGAGCGTCTATTTTAATGCCTGTATGATTCAAACATAAACTGCAAACTAAACATTCTGCTAAAATGTCTTTAATACACTTTAGAGCAAAATCATGACTTCACTCAATCAAACCCTGTTTGAAAAATCTCAAGCCTTAATTCCTGGCGGTGTTAACTCGCCGGTGCGCGCGTTTCGCAGCGTTGGCGGTACGCCAATTTTCTTTAAAAAAGGACTGGGTAGTAAGCTTTGGGATGTCGATGGCAAAGAATATATCGATTACATCAATAGCTGGGGGCCGATGATTGTTGGGCACGCGCACCCAGAAGTTATCGCGTCGGTGCAAGCGGCGGCGGCGAATAGTTTAAGTTTTGGCGCGCCAACTGGGCTAGAGCTAGAAATGGCCGAACTGATTAATAAATTAGTGCCGAGCATGGAGCAAGTGCGCTTAAACAGTAGCGGCACCGAGGCTACTATGAGTGCCATCCGCACTGCTAGAGGTTACACAGGGCGCGATAAAATTGTAAAGTTTGAAGGTTGTTATCACGGCCATTCGGATGGTTTGTTAGTAAAAGCAGGCTCAGGTTTGCTGACTTTTGGCGAGCCTGATTCTGGCGGCGTACCAGCCAGCGTGGCCGCGCTTACGCTCACTTTAGAATATAACAATATTCAACAGCTTGCCGATTTGTTTGCTAAATCTGGTGACGAAATTGCCTGCGTCATTATTGAGCCTGTGGTTGGCAACATGAATTTAATCGTGCCCAGTATGGAGTTTTTACAAACGCTACGCGTGCTTTGCACCAAGCATGGCACTGTGCTGATTTTTGACGAGGTAATGACTGGCTTTCGCGTGGCTTTGGGCGGCGCACAAGCGCTATACAACATTAAACCGGACATGACCACACTGGGCAAAGTCATCGGTGGCGGCTTGCCTGTTGGTGCATTTGGCGGCCGTAAAGATATTATGCAGTTCTTGGCGCCAGTCGGCAAAGTGTATCAAGCAGGTACGCTGTCAGGCAATCCTGTAGCGGTTTCTGCGGGTTTGGCCACGCTAAAATTGATACAAGAAAAAGATTTTCACGCAAAACTTACCGCACAAACTAAAAAGCTGATGGATGGCTTAATGGCAGCAGCCAAACAAGCAGGCATTACTTTTAGCGCGCAAAATGTCGGTGGCATGTTTGGCTTATATTTTAGTGAAAAATGCCCGACTAGCTATGCCGAAATTATGGCGAATAACAATAAAACACACTTTAATCAGTTTTTTCATAGCATGTTAACTAGCGGTATTTACCTTGGCCCTAGCGCGTTTGAGGCAGGTTTTATTTCGGCCGCTCACAGTGATGCAGATATTGCATTTACCATTGACGCTGCTAAAAAAGCCTTTGCAACTTTAAGTTAGTGAATCATCTGCGGCTGAATATTGGCAGGTAATTCTGCATGATTATTTGCCGCAATATGCTCTAACTTAAGGCTGGCTTTCATCATCACATTGGCGATGCGCTGAATCACATCTGGGCAAAGGCGCACAGAAATCGCACCTATTTCCAGCTCGACTACGTTGCAATCTTGGCAATAAATCAGCCGCACACCGCAAGAATTTGCCAGCTCAATCTTCTCGCAAATAGCTTGTTTATTTACAGCATTTCGATTCAATTTGTTTTGCATTACAACTCCTTTGCACTTGTAAAAAGACGTTTATACTAAATGATAATCATTCTCATTTAAGTTGTCAAACACTGTTTTTGTTTAAATTAAATTAATATCCAATAAAAAGTTGCTATTTGTTGGCTGAATCTCTAGCCAAAAAACGGCTATGCGATTGAAATTGCGACGATTTAACGTTATTATTGTAGGTTCCGCTAAATGTTTTGAACAATAAATAATTAGGCAATGAATATGGCAGTTGAGCAAGCAAATAAATTAAATAAACAATTAATACATCACGCACCAAAAAACCAAGGTTTATACAACAAACGTAATGAAAAAGACGGTTGTGGCGTGGGCTTTGTGGCGCATATTAAAGGTAAAAAAAGCCATCAAATAGTGCAGCAAGGCTTAACGCTTTTAACCAATTTAACTCATCGTGGCGCCACAGGTTACGACCCAAAAATGGGCGATGGCGCTGGCCTGCTAATGCAGTTGCCAGATGCATTTATGCGCGAAGAAGCCGCAAAACTAAGTATTAATTTGCCACCAGCTGGGCAATATGCTGTTGGCAACTTATTTTTGCCGCAAGAAGCTAAAAACCGCGCCGCTTGTGAAGCGCTCATTACAAAAATTATTGCAGAAGAAAATCAAACCTTGCTTGGCTGGCGCGATACGCCAGTGGATAACAGCAATATTGCGCAAGCTGCGCGCGATGTAGAGCCGTGCATGCGCCAAGTATTTGTAGGCAGTAATGCGGCAGATCAAACTACGTTCGAACGCAAATGTTTTGTGATTCGTAAACGTATTGAGCATGCAGTGCGCGCGCTTAACTTGCAAGACAACGCCGCGTTTTATGTACCGTCATTTTCTAGCCGTACCATTGTTTACAAAGGTATGCTGCTGGCCAACGAGGTAGGCGTTTACTTTAAAGATTTAATCGATACGCGTGTGGTTTCTGCGTTGGCTTTGGTGCATCAACGCTTTTCTACCAACACTTTCCCCACTTGGGATTTAGCGCATCCGTTCCGCATGATTGCGCACAATGGCGAAATTAACACGGTGCAAGGCAACGTCAATTGGATGGCGGCGCGTCATGAAACCATGAAATCGGCCATTATCGGCGAAGATTTAGACAAGCTTTGGCCACTGATTGCAGATAACCAATCGGATTCTGCTTGTTTTGATAATTGCCTAGAGTTGCTGGTAGCGGGTGGCTACAGTTTACCGCATGCCATGATGATGCTTATCCCCGAAGCCTGGGGTGCAAAAGACAGCAACAATAACGCGCTGATGGACGAAGAGCGCCGTGCTTTTTACGAATATCATGCTGCGTTGATGGAGCCATGGGATGGCCCTGCTGCGGTGGCGTTTACCGATGGTAATTTAATTGGCGCGACTTTAGATAGAAACGGCCTACGCCCAGCGCGTTATTTGGTAACAGATGACGACATTGTGATGATGGCGTCTGAAATGGGCGTACTGACATTTCCGCAAGAAAAAATCGTTAAAAAATGGCGTCTGCAGCCAGGTAAAATGTTGCTCATCGATACGCAACAAGGCCGCATTATTGATGATGCGGAAGTGAAAAGTGAGCTTGCTAACGCCAAACCGTATAAAAAATGGATAGAGCAATCGCGCTATTTCTTGGGCGATTTACCTAAAATAGATGCGACACTGGACATGGCTGAAAGCTTGCTAGATACGCAACAAGCATTTGGTTACAGCCAAGAAGATATTAAGTTTATTATGCAGCCAATGATTGCCAATGGCGAAGAAGGCGCGGGCAGCATGGGCAATGACGCCGCTTTGCCAGTGTTGTCGAACAAACCAAAATCGCTATACAGTTATTTTAAGCAGTTGTTTGCGCAAGTGACCAATCCACCAATTGACCCTATCAGGGAAGAATTAGTAATGTCATTGGTGACATTTATTGGTCCGAAACCCAACTTGCTGGGAATAGATGAAACGAATCCACCGCTGCGTTTAGAAGCCAGCCAACCAGTACTGACTTTGGTTGAGCTAGAACAGCTTAAAAATATTGGCGCGGCCACTAAAAACCAATTTAAATCGTTGGTGCTAGATATTACTTACGATGCCAAGCAAGCGGGAACTGGTTTGCAGCCTGCCGTTGCCAGTTTGAATAAACTAGCCGAGCAAGCGGTGCATGATGGTTTTAATGTGTTGATATTATCTGATCGCGCCATCGCGCAAAACCGTATTGCTATTCCTGCCTTATTAGCGTGTTCATCTACGCACGAGCATTTAGTAAAAGCAGGCCTGCGCACAAGCACAGGCTTGGTGGTTGATACTGGCTCTGCACGCGAAGTGCATCATTTTGCGCTATTAGCAGGCTATGGTGCAGAGGCTGTTTGCCCGTGGTTAGCATTTGAAACCATTAATCATATGACCAATGACGGTTATTTGGGCGGTAAAAACTTTGTTAAAGCGGTTGGCAAAGGCTTATATAAAGTCATGTCAAAAATGGGAATTTCTACTTATCAATCGTATTGCGGCGCACAAATTTTTGAGGCGATTGGCTTAAATACGCCATTTATTCAACAATATTTCACAGGCACTGCCTCGCAAATTGAGGGTATTGGTATAAATGAAGTAGCCGAAGAAAACCTGCGCGTGCACAACCTAGCGTTTGGTGATGACCCAGTGCTGGCGACGCAATTGGATGCAGGTGGCGAATACGCATTCCGTGTGCGCGGCGAAGAACATATGTGGACGCCGGAAACCATCTCTAAATTGCAAAATGCTACGCGTACCAATAAATTTGATACGTTTAAAGAATATGCCAAATTAATTAACGACCAAACGCGCAAACACAAAACCTTGCGTGGTTTGTTTGAGATTAAACCTGCGAATGCGGCCATTGATATTAGCCAAGTAGAATCAGCCAAAGAAATTGTAAAACGCTTTGCCACTGGTGCTATGTCGCTCGGCTCTATTTCTACCGAAGCACACGCAACATTAGCCATTGCCATGAACCGTATTGGCGGTAAATCGAATACGGGCGAAGGCGGCGAAGATGCTAAACGCTTTATTACCATCGCAAAAGCCACCACCATGGCCGACGTGATTGGTAAAAGCCGAGTGGAAAGCCACATACCGTTACAAGCTGGTGATTCGATGCGCTCGCGTATTAAACAAGTGGCTTCTGGGCGATTTGGGGTAACGGCAGAATACTTAGCGAGTGCAGATCAGATTCAAATTAAAATGGCGCAAGGTGCAAAACCGGGCGAAGGCGGCCAATTGCCTGGCCATAAAGTGTCGGAATATATCGCTAAGTTGCGTTTTAGTGTGCCAGGGGTGGGTTTAATTTCACCGCCGCCACACCATGATATTTACTCAATAGAAGATTTGGCTCAGCTGATTCACGACCTAAAAAATGCCAATCCTAAGGCTAGCATTTCGGTTAAATTGGTTTCAGAAACGGGTGTCGGCACGGTGGCCGCAGGGGTGGCAAAAGCCAAATCTGACCATATAGTGATCGCAGGTCATGATGGTGGCACAGGCGCTTCGCCAATATCTAGCGTGAAACATGCAGGCACGCCGTGGGAGCTTGGCCTAGCAGAAACACAGCAAACCTTGGTCTTGAATCAATTGCGCGGTCGTGTCATCGTGCAAGTCGACGGCCAAATGAAAACAGGCCGCGATGTGCTAATAGGCGCGCTGCTTGGCGCAGATGAATTTGGTTTTGCGACAGCGCCGCTGGTGGTTGAAGGCTGCATTATGATGCGTAAATGTCACCTAAATACTTGCCCAGTGGGCGTGGCAACGCAAGACCCAGAACTGCGAAAAAAATTTACTGGCCAGCCAGAACATGTGGTGAATTTCTTCTTCTTTATTGCAGAAGAAGTGCGTGAATTAATGGCAAGCATAGGCATAGCAAAATTTGAAGATTTAATTGGCCGTAGCGATTTGTTAGACATGAAAGCTGGTGTTGAGCATTGGAAAATACATGGGCTAGATTTCAGTAAAATTTTCCACCAAGTGGATATGCCAAAGTCAGTCGCACGTAAAAATGTGGAGATTCAAGACCATAACTTGGCAAACGCATTAGATAACCAACTGATTGCATTAGCAAAAAATGCGCTAGAAACCAAACAAAAAGTCACCATTGATTTGCCAATAACCAATACCAACCGTACGGTGGGTACTATGTTATCGAATCAAATTGCGGTGCGTTATGGCAATGTTGGCTTGGCTGATGATACGATACATGTCAACTTTACTGGTACATCTGGCCAAAGTTTTGCCGCATTTTTAGCCAAAGGCATCACCTTTTCGCTGGTTGGTGAAGGCAACGATTACGTGGGCAAAGGATTGTGTGGTGGCCGCGTGGTGATTACGCGCCCAGCCAATTTTAAAGGTGTAGCACACGAAAATATTATTATCGGCAACACCGTGATGTATGGCGCTACGACTGGTGAATCATACTTTAACGGCGTGGCAGGTGAGCGTTTTTGTGTGCGCAACTCTGGCGCATCTGCCGTGGTTGAGGGCGTAGGTAACCACGGTTGTGAGTACATGACTGGCGGCACAGTGGTGGTGCTGGGGCTAACTGGCCAAAACTTTGCCGCAGGCATGAGTGGTGGCGTGGCTTATGTTTACGATGAAGATGGCCTATTTGTAAAGCGTTGCAACATGAGCATGGTATCGCTAGAAAAAGTAGAAGTAGCCAAGGCTGATATTGGCAAAATTATGCATTTAAACCAACCCGATGAAGTGACGCTAAAAGCTTTGATAGCAAATCATGCCAGTTACACGGGCAGTGAGCGTGCCAAAAACATGTTGGCCGATTGGGCAAACTACAGAACTAAATTTGTAAAAGTAATGCCGAATGAATATAAACGCGCGCTGACCGAACTAGCGTTAGCCGCAAGCAAGGAAGCAGCATAATGGGTAAAGGTTTTTATTATGGGTAAAGTCACTGGTTTTATGGAATATGAAAGACTGGCCGAGGCAAATTTGCCAGTGCCAGATCGCGTAAAAAATTACAAAGAATTTGTATTACATTTAACGGATGACCAAGCTAAGCAGCAAGGTGCGCGCTGTATGGATTGCGGAATACCTTTCTGCACCACAGGTTGCCCTGTCAACAATATCATCCCCGATTTTAACGATTTGGTTTATAACCAAGATTGGAAATCGGCGATTGATGTGTTGCATTCCACCAACAACTTTCCAGAGTTTACTGGCCGTATTTGCCCAGCGCCGTGCGAAGCCGCATGTACGCTCAACATTAATAACGACGCAGTTGGCATCAAGTCTATCGAACACGCGATTATTGATAAAGCGTGGGAGAACGATTGGGTTGTGCCACAAATTAACCCGAATAAAACCGGTAAAAAAATTGCCGTTGTTGGCAGTGGCCCTGCAGGTTTAGCAGCTGCGCAGCAGTTAGCACGTGCTGGCCACAGTGTATATGTGTTAGAAAAAAATGACCGTATTGGCGGTTTATTACGTTATGGCATACCCGATTTTAAAATGGAAAAGTCACATATTGATCGCCGCATGACACAAATGATTGCTGAGGGTGTTAGCTTCTTGGTGAATCAGCATGTTGGCCAAAATGTAGCAGCAGAAGATGTATTAAAAGAGTATGACGCCGTAGTATTGGCGGGCGGCGCCGAATGGCCGCGCGATTTGCCTGTTGAAGGCCGTGAGTTAGATGGCGTAATGTATGCGATGGATTTTTTGCCGAACCAAAATAAAGTGGTAGCGGGCGATAAAATTGCCAACCAAGTGATGGCAACCAATAAAAACGTGGTGGTAATTGGCGGCGGCGATACTGGCTCTGATTGCGTAGGTACAAGCAACCGTCATGGCGCGCTTAGCATTACACAGTTTGAGTTAATGCCGCAACCACCAGTAAAAGAGAATAAAGAGCTAGTATGGCCAAACTGGCCGCTAAAAATGCGCACATCTAGCAGCCATGAAGAAGGCGCTAACCGTGATTGGTCAATTACTACTAAAAAATTAATCGGTGAAAACGGTAAAGTCACTCACTTGGTGGGCGCAAAAGTACAATGGATTGATGGCAAAATGGTGGAAGTAGTGGATTCTGAATTTACTATTAAAGCCGATTTGGTCTTATTGGCGATGGGCTTTGTATCGCCTATACAAAAAGTTTTAGAAGCTTTTGGTGTAGAAAAAGATAATCGCGGCAACGCAAAAGCCAGCACAGATGGCGCAGGTTGCTACAAAACTAACAAAGACAAAGTATTTGCAGCGGGCGATATGCGCCGTGGCCAATCGCTTGTTGTTTGGGCAATTCGTGAAGGCCGCCAAGCAGCAAGGGCTGTAGACGAGTTTTTGATGGGCAGTTCTACGCTGCCACGCTAAGAAATGTTGGAAAAAACTAGCGTATTTTTCCCAACATTTTCGCAATTAGCGCCAAATTATGATTTAGAATCTGTGCAAGCGGCCGCAAGCCAAGATGAAATTGTCCGCATTGAAAAAAACTTAAACCTGCCGCTGCCGCAAGCATATAAGGATTTATTATCATGCACCCGTGGTTTTTGGCTAATGGGCGGCGTGGTTCAATTTGATTTGCAACATCCATTTTTACACCCCTATTCAATTGAAACTAAAACATCAGAATCGGTAGAGTATTTGTGTTTTGCCGAGTTTTTTATGGAAGCTGATGGCGACCAAGTTCTATTTGATTTACGCGGTGGCTTGCAAAGTGGCGAATACCCAATTGTTTATTATGCACATAGTGCAAAACAAAAAATACGTTTACTCGCCAATACTTTCACTGAGTTTATGGAAAATTTTCTTGCTTATGAAGAATTTAATTAAATGACAATATTACAAAATAATACCTTTCTGCGCGCACTAAATCGCGAGCCAACGCCTTACACGCCAGTATGGATGATGCGCCAAGCGGGGCGCTATTTGCCAGAGTATCGCGAAAGCCGTAAAACCGCAGGTAGCTTTTTAGATTTGTGCAAAAACCCGAATTTTGCCACTGAAGTCACCATACAGCCGCTCGATCGCTACCCGCTGTTGGATGCGTCGATTCTATTTTCAGATATTCTCACCCTGCCCGATGCGATGGGTTTGGGCTTGTATTTTACCGAAGGTGAAGGCCCAAAATTTGAGCGTACTTTGCGTGAAGAGGCCGAGATTAAAGCTTTGCACGTGCCCGATATGGCCAAGTTGCAATATGTGTTTGACGCGGTGGCGCAAATTCGCAAAACCATTAATGGTAGAGTACCGCTAATTGGCTTTAGTGGCAGCCCGTGGACGTTGGCGACGTATATGGTAGAAGGTAAAGGCGGTACAGATTTTTTAAATACAAAAAAAATGGCCTACGCTCGGCCTGATTTGTTGCACCATATTTTAGAAACCAACGCACAAACCGTCATTCAATATCTCAACGCGCAAATTGCGGCGGGTGCGCAAGCCGTGATGATTTTTGACTCATGGGGTGGTGCGCTGTCGCATAATGCTTATGTTGAGTTTTCGCTTAATTACATGCAAAAAATTGTCGCTAGTTTAACCAAAACTGCCGATGGCAAAAAAGTGCCGAGTATTGTGTTTACCAAAGGTGGCGCGCTGTGGCTTGAGGCGCAAGCAGAAATTGGCGCAGATGCGCTAGGATTAGATTGGGCGGTAGATATTGGCCAAGCGCGCAAACGTGTTGGCGATAAAGTGGCCTTACAAGGCAACCTTGACCCAATCGTATTGCTGAGCACGCCAGCGGCGATTGAAAAAGAAGTCGCTTCGATTCTAGCAAGTTATGGCAAAGGCGCTGGCCATGTGTTCAATTTAGGCCACGGTATTACGCAATGGACGCCGCCAGAGAATGCAGCAGCGATGCTAGAAGCGGTGCGAAAACATAGCCAACAATATCATAAATAAATAGTTAAATAAGTATCGAGAACAAAATGATGCTCTGCAAGCCGCATAGATATTGGCTTGCAGAGCATGCAAATAAGGTACTTAAAAATAATACATAAAAAATATGTAATAAAAAAGCCCACTATGGTGGGCTTTCTTGCAAAATAAAACTTACAGTATTCTGTCCAGCGTCTCGTCTTTATCAACAAATTTGTGTTTTAGCGCGCCAACAATGTGCAGCACCAGCACCAGTAAAATCACAATACCCACAATCTCATGCACTTCTTTAAATGCCTCGCGCAGTGGCGTGTTATCTAGCCCGCCAATAAATTCTAGGCCAAACCATTTAATGCCATATTTGCTGGCCACCGCCATAATAATGCCGCTTAATGGCAGCGCAAACATTAGCACATAAAGCAAACGGTGCACGCGGCTGGCTAATTTGCTCTCCCACGCTTTATACGAAGCTAACATGGCAGGCGCTTTGTGGGTAATGCGCCAAAAAATTCTGAATAAAATCAGCGCAAAAATAGTCACGCCGATGGATTTATGTAAGTTGAAGTAAAACGTGCGTGGGCTGGCTTCTTTATCCAATTGCCAAGTATAAATGCCCCAGTCAAATAAATCGTAAGCCATTTGTTTAGGCGCTTCTTTGGGCAAATCGCTCATAAACCAACCTAATGCAAACATGCCAAAAATGGCGATTGCAATCAGCCAATGCAAAATTTTGGCAGTTTTTGTATAGCTGGTGGTGGCGTAATCCATCGTAATATCCTTTGTTTAATAAATGCTTGTGTGACAAGCATCACAGCGCATAATAGCGGTATACATTATTGTAACAATAACTGTACAAGAAGGTATAGATAAGGAAACAAAATGAGAATTTTAGTACATTTATTTGCGCTAGTTTTGTTTGGTTGCGCGGCAAATCAGATAGCAGCTAAAACGGCTTTTGCCATAGAGGATTTAGGTAGCGGCGTTTATGTACATCATGGCGAGCACTTAGATATTGATGAGGGCTATCAAGGCGATATTTGCAATATTAGTTTCGTTGTGGGCGATAAAGGCGTGGCGGTGATAGACACTGGTGGTAGCCTAAAAGTGGGCCAGCAATTGCGCGCTGCCATAAAAAAAGTGACTGATAAACCTATTTTATATGTGATTAATACACATGTGCACCCAGACCATATTTTTGGCAACGCCGCATTTGTAGAGGATAAACCTAAATTTATTGGCCACGAAAAGTTAGAGCAAGCCATGTTTACGCGCAAAGACGGCTACGATAAATTAAATAAACTATTTTTGGGTGCTGACGCCAAAGGTACCGATATTGTGGCGCCAACACAAGCTGTAAAAACGGTAGAAACCATAGACTTGGGCGGTAGAGCGTTAAAAGTAAGCGCTCACCCCAATGCGCACACCAACACCGATTTAACGGTGGAAGACAGCAAAACACAAACTTTATTTTCGGGTGATTTAGTGTTTATAGAGCGCACACCAGTGATAGAAGGCGATATTAAAGGCTTAATTGCCGAGCAAGAGTTACTTAAAACATTGCCTTTTAAACAATTGGTGCCTGGCCATGGCGCTACCCAAAAAAATAATGCAGATGGCGTGAAAGCCATAAACAATGCGCAAAATTATTTTAACGTGCTATTAGCAGATATTCGCGCCAATATTAAAGCAGGCAAAAGCATGAGTGACACGATGGCCAGCGCGGCGGCCAGCGAGAAGGACAAATGGCTATTGTTTGATATTGCCAATCGACGCAACGTAAATAATATTTTCCCTGCTTTAGAATGGGAATAATAAGTTAGTCTAAGATACATTTTAAAGACTAACTTATATCAAAAGTAATGCCCTGTAAGCCAATATCCATGCGGCTTGCAGGGCATTAAAATTTTAAATAAATTACATTATTTTTTAAGGTTATCTAAACTAAATGCCGTTTTGTGGTGCAATGCCAGCAGTAACAAACCGCCAGCAATCGCCAAATATTGCAGTGTTAAAATTAAGCCCCCTGGTTCTTGCAGCTTCATAAATAAGGCAATAAATACTGCATAAGCTGCCAATACATAGGCGCATATTTTAGTTTTGTAGCCTAATAAAAGCCCCAAGCCAAACACCAGTTGTATAAAAACCGTTAACGGTGCAAATAGGCCAATTAAACCGTGTGCGCCTAAATAAGCGGTGTAAGCTGCATAGCCGTCAGGGTTGCTAGTAATTTGCGAAATGGTGATTAAAATGGCGATTAAAAAAATTTGTGCGAGTAAAATACGCGCTAGTGCAGTTAAATAATGTGGCATAAATCACTTTCAACATAGATAAAATAGTAGCCAGCATGATGCACTGAACCAGTGAATTCTGCAAGTATGCGTAGCACAATGAAACCTAGCTTAGATAAAATTAAAATAGTAGAAACTACTTGGGCAATATCTGAGGTGCATTTGCGCGCGGTGCGCACGCCCGTTTTTATTCAAGAACAATTGGTAACGCCAGAATTTGAGTGGGATAACATTGATGCAACGGCAGTGCATGTGTTGGCATCGCTAAATAATGAAGCGATTGCCTGCTTGCGTATTATTGATTATCACAAAATTGGCCGTATGGCGGTGCTAAAACAATATCGAGGCAATGGGCTGGGAGCCGCTCTGCTATTGGCTGCGGTGGCAATATGCAAAACACACGGCGCACAGCAAATCACCTTATCGGCACAAACGCATGCCATACCATTTTATGAAAAATGTGGTTTTAAGGTAAGCAGTGCGGTTTATCAAGATTTGCATATTCCACATGTGGATATGCGAATGGAAATATAAATTGAAACTGTGCCTTAGCATTTGTTAAAATAACGCATTATTTCTAAATTTATGTAAAGAGAACATTATGTCAAAAATTATTTTTAAAGCCGGCGAAGCCACGTTATACACTGAAGGCAAAGATGTGACTGCCGCCATGCCAGAAATTTTAATCGGCGCTGTCGATGGCCCAGTTGGCCAAGCATTCGCCAATTTAATGGCACAAAGTAAAGGCCACACTGCCATGTTTGCAGTGCGCGATATTAACCAACTGGTGCGCCCTGCCTGCATGATGGTGCCAAAAGTAACCTTGCAAGGTAGCACCGATGTTGGTTTGTTCGGTGGCGTAGTGCAAGCTGGTGTGGCTGATGGCATACTAGACGCGGTGATTGAAGGCATAATCCCAAAAGACCAAGTAAATGATTTATGTATTATTGCGTTGCTTTGGATAGACCCAGGTTGCGTTGCGCTAGAAAAAGCCGGCACTTTAGACAAAGCCGATATGTACAAAAATAATTATGATGCGATTAAATTGGCATTAAAACGTGCGTTAAATGACGAGCCAAGCATTGATGAGCTGATTAAAAATCGTCACACAATTAAACACTGCATGTGGGAAGATAGCTGGGATCAAAAATAGGAATCAAAAGTAAGCAGCAGAATAATTAGCATTTGAACTAGCCAATCGTGTGATTGACAAAGCTAGTAGGTGTTTTATTATAACAAGTTGAAAATTGATTTTTTGGGAGGTAATATGGCAGAACGCAATGTGTGTATGGAGGCTTTTGAGCGGCTTTGTGCAGATGTGAATACCGATAAAAAATCGGCCATTGATCAATCAGATTACTGGCTATTTGAGCTTGGATTTAGATCGGCCATAGAAGAGCTACTATCAATTGCCGATGCCGGTGAGCAAGCGAGAAAATTTGTTTCACCACGTTTTCAAATGCTGGCAGATAAAATTTTGGATTCGCGTTTGCATTAGTTTGCCATAAAGTTAAAAAGCCCGCCAATAAAAGCCGACTTGTTCGGCTTTTATTTTGCCTATTTGTTTTACGTAATTATTTTAGGTTGCCATTTTGTAAGTTATTTGAGTATTGCCCGACTAAACATTTACACTCAGTCAAGGGGTTTTTTATGGCCAATATTTCTAGACGCAAATTTTTACTTGCAACTGCTGCGCTACCACTAACTGCAATTATTCCTTTAAAAGCACACGCCGCTGCTGGAAAAATTCACGAAATTGTAGGCGATGTTTTTATCAATCAAGCCAAAATAAACAGTGCAACCGTGATTAAAAATGGCGATGAGATTGTTGTTTCAAAAGATGGCAAGCTTGTATTTAGCATGGGCCAAGACGCATTTTTAATGCGTGGCGGCAGTACCTTACAAGTGTATTCAGAAGAAAATGATGCACTAGTTAGCGCATTAAGATTGGTCGGTGGCGCGATGTTGGGTGTTTTTGGTAAAAGAAAAACAACTACGCGTATTTACACAGCTACAGCCACTATTGGTATTAGAGGCACCGCCGTTTATGCAGCCGTTACGCCGCAACAACTATACACTTGCACTTGTTACGGCCATACCGATTTAATTGTGGGCTTAGATAAAACCGACGTGATTGCAACACACCATAACGCGCATGTGGTGACTACT
>JANOYU010000004.1:0-7726 GCA_031429035.1 Methylophilaceae bacterium | reverse complement strand
AACGCGATTCACCTTGGCCAAAAAACTTACAACGGCGTGGCGATTTTAAGCACACACGAAATGACTGATGTTGAACACGGTATTGCGGGCTTTGACGATGAACAGAGCCGCGTGATTTCGGCAACCATTAATGGCATCCGCGTGATTTGTGTGTATATTGTGAACGGCCAAGCGGTAGACAGCGAAAAATACGAATACAAAATGCGCTGGCTAAGCGCTTTAATCAGTTGGCTAGAAATTGAACTGAAAAAATACCCCAACTTGGTTTTATTAGGCGATTACAACATTGCGCCAGAAGACCGCGATTGCCACGACCCTGCAGCGTGGATTGGGCAGATTTTGGTTTCGCCGAAAGAGCGTGAAATGTTTGCAAAAATTGCCGCGCTGGGCTTGAATGATAGTTTTAGATTATTTGAACAGCCCGAAAAAAGTTTTAGCTGGTGGGATTATCGCATGATGGGTTTTAGGCGCAATTTTGGCATGCGCATTGACCATATTTTGGTGAGCGATGGCTTGAAAAGTAAATGCGAAAAATGCGAAATTGACAAAGCGCCACGCAAGCTAGAACGCCCTAGTGACCACACACCCGTTGTTCTGACGATTACCGATTAGCAATTGCTTAATTTTTAAGCAAATCTTTAACAAACTATATGCGAGAGAAAAATACTGCTCTGTAAGCCAACATCTATGCGGCTTACAGCGGTATCAAATAAGATGCACATAAAATAGGTGTATGACTAGTATTTAATTTTTAATGCTAGCCTTTAATTTTAATACCAAGCTGCTTCAGTTTGCGATACAAATGCGTGCGCTCTAGCCCAGAAATCTCTGCCAGTTTGCTCATATTGCTGTTAATTACCGCCATGTGGTGCTGAAAGTAAAAACGCTCAAAATCATCACGTGCTTCGCGCAGCGGCAAGGCTAAATTCACTGGTGATGACTGCAATTTTAGCTCTTGGCTAGCAGGGCTGCTGCTAAATTGTTCCAGCACGCGGCTTACATCAGCCAGCGTAATTTTTTCTTCTAAACTGCTTAGTATTAAATTATGTACAACCGCTTCTAGTTCGGCCAAGTCACCTGGCCAATCGGCGTTTCTTAGTGCATTGAGTGCGGCTACATCAAAGGTTTTATATTGTGCATTTGCGGTTTCTACCTGCAAGTTAGCCATTGCGCTGGCAAGGTCGGGTATATCTTCACGGTGATCGTTTAATGCAGGTATTTTTAACGTGCTGTTCGATAACATTTGCAGCAGCACATTGTCGAATTCGAGTTTTTCGGCCAATTGTGGCAGGCTAAAGGTGCTGGCGCACACCACGCGCACTTGATATTTCTCGGCCTTGGCCAATAATAATTGCAAGCCCTTTTGCTCGGTTTTATTCAGCGCAACAACTTCATCAACATAAATAACACCACCTTGCGCCTGACCTAATAAATCTAATGGCGCGGTGGCAAGCTTTTCATATTCAGTTAAACCCAACCATGGCGTATCTTTAGCGTGCAAAAAACGTGCGCACAGCTCGACACTGCCACCTTTTTTGCCAATTAGCAAAAGCGAATTTTTGGTATTGGCAACTTGCTCTAAGCGTTGCTTTAGCTCGTTAATCACCAAACTTTTGCCAAAGCTAGCTAGATTCATCTCGGTTTTTGGTAAATTTTCGGCATGTTTTAACGCGGCCGCTACTGTTTTAAGCAGTTTTTGCAGGGCAATTGGTTTTTCTAAAAAATCAAAAGCACCAATGCGGGTGGCCTCTACAGCCGTATCGATAGTGCCATGGCCAGACATCATCACCACTGGCATCGTTAACAGCGCAGCATTGCCCCATTCTTTTAGCAAGCTAATGCCATCACAGTCTGGCATCCAAATGTCTAACAATACAACATCTGGGCGTTGCTTTAGGCGGGCATCGCGCGCTGCCTGGGCATTTTCGGCCAAGGTCACTTGATAGCCTTCATCCATCAAAATATCGTTTAATAATTCGCGAATGCCAATTTCATCATCCACCACTAAAATGTTTCTTGATGCCATATTTTACGTCCTTCTATGCTTTGCTTAATGCTGCTTTAGGTTTTGGTTTAGTATTGCCCGGCTGTTTAGCAGCGTCTATTTGATTATCTGGTTTTATATAATTAGTTGTTTCGCCTTTAATTTGTAGATTTTCAGCAGCCATTTCTCTTGGCAACACAATCGTAATACTGGCGCCGCCTGCAGCGTTGTTTTCTATTTTAATATGGCCAAAATGCTCTTCTATCATTTTTTTTACAATGGCCAAGCCTAAGCCCGTACCATGCGCTTTAGTCGTCACATAAGGCTCAAACGCGTGTGCCAGCAAATCAACAGGAAAGCCCTGCCCGTTATCTTTCACTTGCAGCTTCATAGTGGTTTCGTCAAAACTGGTTTGCACTAAAATTTCGGGGTTTGACGTCTGTTTTAAGGCATCTTGCGCGTTTTGCATCAAGTTATGCAGCACTTGCCGCAACATGGTGGCATCACCTTTCACCTCTGGCATATTAGGCATTAAGTTGTAGGTAATTTTTGCTTGGTTATTTGCATCACTATTATCATACAAAGCAGCAACATCTTTAATAAGCTTATTAATATTAATTTTAACTAATTTTGCCGATGGCGCACGCGCATATTCGCTAAATTCGTTCACCATGGTTTTCATGGCACTGACTTGGTTGACAATGGTATCTGTGGCACGCTGTAGCACATTGGCATCGTCTGCATTTAATTTTGCGCTTAATTTGTGTTGCAAGCGCTCGGCCGATAATTGTATTGGCGTAAGCGGATTTTTAATTTCGTGCGCCAACCGCCGCGCCACCTCACCCCAAGCCGCGTCGCGCTGCGCTTGTGCCATTGTGGTAATGTCATCAAAAACTACCACAAAGCCATTACCTGCGCTTTCTGGTAGGCGCGTAGCACGCATCAATAATAGCTGCTTGCCTTGCGGCCGAATAATCTCTAGCTGCTTCGTCAGCTCCTTTTTTTCTTGGTCTTTGGTTTTGGTCAGCTCAAAGTGTGATTGCAATACTTGAATAAATTCGTTCAAGTAAACCTGATTTTCGCTGATAGTTTGAATGCGTTTATTTTCAAACGGTGCAAGGTTTAAACCCAAAATATTGCTGGCTACTAAATTATAAGTACGCAGTTCGCCCTGCGCATTTAAAGCCAATACGCCAGACGACAAATGCGCCAAAATAGTTTCTAAGTAGCCACGCGCTGCCTCCACCCTGGCGCGATTTCTTTCGGCCGCTTGCGTGGCATCATCTAGCTGGCGGGTCATACTGTTAAACGATTTTACCAAAACGCCCAGCTCATCTTGGCCGTGTTCGGGCAGCATTTTGCTGTAATCACCGCTGGCAATGGCGCGCGTACCCTCGGCCAGCACAGTTAGCGGCTGCGTAAGCCTGCGGCTTAACACAAAGGCAATGGCTAGCGCAGATAACATGGCCAGCATTAGCACCAAAGTAAGCGTCAGCTTAAAAATATCTTTAATCGAATCGCGGCTGTAAGAAAGCTCTTGATAATCACGATATACATCTTGCACCGCCTCTGCCGTGTTAGATAGCGATTTTGGCACGGGCTGCAATAGCTGCAAAATACGTGTTTCGCCGGCAAGTTCTTGCACGCTTACAGGTGCCAATACCCGCAAGTACAAACCTTTATTTGGGATAGGTTCAATTTTTCCATACACGCGATGTTGCGCTTGGCGCAGTTGTGGAATGGTCGGTAACTCTGGCAAAAAGCTATTAGGATCGCTACTAGAAACAGAAATAATGCGGCCTTGCGGCGTGAGTAGTGTGGCGTCTTGTATGCCCGATTTTTCACGCAAATCGTTTAGCAGTGTAAAGTGGCTGCGCGAGGGCTGAAAAGCCAAGCTGGTGGCGATGTTTTCGGCTTTGTCCTCCACATCTTTTAACATAATATCGAGCGCGCGCTGACCCAAACTTAAGCCGCCATCTAGCGCGGATTCTACTTTGACATTAAACCAAGACTCGATTGAGCGCGTTAAAAAATTTACCGAAACCAAATAAACAATTAAACCAGGGATAATCGCCATTAACGCGAATGCGCCCAAAAAGCGCAAATTAAGGCGGCTGCCCATGACACCACTGCGAATTTTTTTGGTTAACTGCCATAACTGAAAGCCAATTAACACAATAAGCACGCCCGCCAGCGCAATATTTAGGTACAACAAAATTTTGTAATAATCGCCAGAAATGGCCGTGTTTGCGCTAGCTAAAGACAGCAAATATAACAATACCAAGCCCAACGCTACGCTAACAAATACAATATATCGCATTTAACTTACCAACATAATTTCTTGGCCATTATCATTGGGTAGTTAGATAACTTAAATTCATTCATGATTTTGGCTCTTTAAGCGCTGGCTCTTTTAATGTCCACTCAAATTTTTGCGAGCTTAAATTCCACTTTTCTGAGGCGATAGTATCGACCTGGATGGCCTTGGGCAATTTGCTTTGATCTAGCCGTATCAATAAAGCGGCGTTATACACTTCATTTTTTTCCAGCAATGATTTTTCGGCCACTTTCCAATCGTTAAGCGTTGCCAAAGCTTGCGTGGCCTCGGCTAAAGTTTCAAAACTTTGTTGATGCTTATTGCGATTAACCAAATATTGTCGTGTAAGCGCGTGATAACTTAAGGTAACATTTTGCGTAATAGTCACCACTTCGTCGTCAAACCAATATTTACGCGGGCTGACAATTTGAAACTCTACCAAAAAATTAAGTGGCACACCTTTATTAATGGCCTCTTCAATTTCTTTATCAAAGTCAATTTCAATATCGGCATTTAAACGATAATAATCATCGGCTTGCTGTAAATCTGCACTTTTAATAGCGATATTGCTGCCAGCAAACGCTAGCGAACTAAAACATAAACTTAGCGCAAAAATCAGGCTAATTTTTTTGCAGTAGCGCGTAAAATAAGCCATCATGTTGGAGATTTGGAATAAGTTGAACACTTTTAGCATCTTTAACAGGTTTAGTATCGATATTATTATCAACGTCCTTAGTCATTAAAAGTGGCAATTGAGTTGCATCTGCATTTTTTTGCAAAAACCAGTCAATTTGCTGTTGATTTTCTTCAT
The DNA here is from genome assembly GCA_031429035.1 of Methylophilaceae bacterium. Classification (GTDB taxonomy): domain Bacteria; phylum Pseudomonadota; class Gammaproteobacteria; order Burkholderiales; family Methylophilaceae; genus Methylotenera_A. The sequence goes on along the minus strand of JANOYU010000004.1, from coordinate 2,614 downwards.
TAAAAATCGAACACGTTACATAGAGTAATTTACCGCCTTTTGCCAATAATTGCCACAATTGTTGCAAAATTGCCAATTGTTGTTGCGTAAATGTTGCAATATCACGTTCGCGTCGCAGCCATTTAATATCGACATGCCTGCGCACAATGCCACTGGCGCTACACGGCACATCGGCCAAAATATAATCAAACGGTATTTCTGTGGTAAATGTCGACGCATCTCCCAGTTGCAAATCGGCATGCAAATTAAGTCGATTTAGGTTGCTTTCTACGCGCTGCAAACGTAATTCGTCGTTATCTAACGCGGTCAATTCAACATCAAATAACTCTAAAATATGCCCGGCTTTTCCACCAGGCGCAGCGCAAGCATCAAGCACGCGGGCGCCTTCTTCTGGGCTAAGTAAATGCGCCGCCATTTGTGCGCCGTAATCTTGCACCGAAACGATGCCATCTAAAAAACCTGGAATTTGCTCTACAGGAATGGGTTTTTCAAGCATCACCGCATCGGCACCCAAATGCTGCGCAGCAATATTTTGGCGCGCTAATAATTGCAAATAATCTTCTGTACTAATTTTTTTACGATTCACCCGCAAAGTCAGTGGCGGATGCATATTACCTATATTTAGTATGCTCTGGAAGGCGCATGGATGCTGGTCTGCAGGCATGCTATTTTCGCTCGTATTATGCTTATTATCTTGTTCTGGATATTGTGTTTTAAGCATATTAATCCACCATTGCGGGTAAGAATAAAGTGCTACTTCATTGGTTTTCGGGTCAGCTGCTAACTTTTCTTTAATCTCATCTTTTTGGCGTAAAAAATTACGCAACACGCCATTCACCAAACCTTTTGCCCAACGCGGCTTGGCATCACCCGCCGCTTTCACAGCCTGATTCACCACGGTAAAATCATCCGCTTTATCGTGCAATAACTGATAAATTGCCACCAATAAAAGTGCAGTAATATGCGCGTTACTTAAGGGCTTTTCTAGCAATTTCTCTAAGTAAGCGTTTACTTCGCCATAAAACCGCAATGTGCCGTAACTTAAATCGGCCGCTGCGCCTTTTTGTTGTGGTGTGGCATTTGGGTAACTGCTTAATGCATCGGGCAAAGCAAGCGTAAGATTACGGCCAGCAAGCACATCTGACACAGCAATTGCAGCGATTTGTTGAGAAATATACAAAGGGGCTCTTTAATTTGAATTTAAAAGGTTTTTTAGATTGCGTAGATTTTACTTGATATGTTGCTTGTCAGGTGTGTTAACAAGCACCTCTACTGTCATTCAGAGCGTAGCGAAGAATCCAGCTTTTAAGGTTTTAGCAAATCTAACTTAATCGTTAAATCTTCCCAATTTGGATTTACAGATTCGATTAAGGCAATTTTCTTAACTCTCGATAAACCTTTTAAGGTCTTCTCTCGCGTAATAGCGCTCACCATGTCATCGCACATTTCAAAATAAACCAACATTTTTACGCCATATTTTTTGCTAAAACCATCCACTATTTCTTCACGATGCTGATACATGCGTTGCGACAAATTGCTAGTCACCCCAATGTATAAAGTACCATTGCGTTTGCTGGCAAGCATATAAACGACGGGCTGTTTAGGCATATGAGGTTGAGCGAAACATAAAATTAAATAAACTGTAAAAATATGATGCAAATTATTATAAACCCACCCCGTCATTCAGAGCGCAGCGAAGAATCCAGTAGTTTTTTTATTTTAGCGGTTGCTTGCGCAAAAATTAATTATTTTGGCTGGATTCTTCGCTACGCTCTGAATGACGAAGTAGAAGTTGGAAAGATTTGCTAAAAATTAGCAACGTGGCATTCATCTGGTTTTGACTTTGAATCCCCTTGCCGCGCCTTCGGCTTGAGCGGCAGATGCTAGGTGACGAGGACTGTTTGAGGATTGAAAATCCGAGTTCCGCAGTCACCATGCAGATGCGGCGCTAAGACCGAAGGAAATACGTGGCAGTGGAGTGTCTTTTTGTTTCCCCACTTTATTTTGGACAAGCAAAATAAAGTGGGTCGCCTAGAGGCGAAAAAATAGCTACTTTTATTTATAGCGCTTTAAGATACAAAACAAAGCGAGCCCAGGAATAATGCTAATTGCCAGTAACAAGATGCTATAAACCCTATCATAATTAGCAAAAGTATCAATAAAGTAAACAATTGCTGCACCTGCGCAAACACCAGCCACTAAACCAGATATTGCTGCAATTAAATTAAAATCAGTATCATCAACCCAAATAACAAAGCTGGTAAGGCCACCAACAACAGCAATTAAAAATAATATCAATGAGGCAGAACTACCAAAAATATCTGGGTTATCTACAAAGATAGAAACTGGCACCACCCAAGTAAGAAAAGCTATTAAATATGCAATACCTTGATTAAATGGAATGTATGTCATTCGAAAGTATATTTATCAAAGCTAAAATTGACTCGCCATCGCCATCAATCTCGCCACTCTCTCCTCTGTCTTTGGATGCGTACTAAACAAACTATCAAACGAAACACCCGCTAATGGATTAATAATCATCATCTGCCCTGTTTCTGGGTGTGCTTCTGCCGTTTGGTTAGGGATTTGTTTCGCGTAATTGCTAATTTTGGTT
>JANOYU010000003.1:0-4018 GCA_031429035.1 Methylophilaceae bacterium | reverse complement strand
CACGCCAACAGGACCATTCCAAACAATTGTGCCAGCTTTTTCTAAAATTTTGACAAGCTCATTGGCAGATTTAACACCAATATCAAAAATCATATCATCTTTATCAACATCGCCAGCAGCCTTATTACATGCGGGTTCCAGAGCATCAAAATGTTTACCGCAAACCACATCTACCGCAATCGGGATGCTGGCATTGCGTTTGGCCATTTTGTCCATTAGCGCTTTAGCTACTGGCACTAAATCAGCCTCGTAAAGTGATTTACCAACCTCAAAACCAGCCGCTTTTAAAAAGGTATTGGCGATACCGCCACCAACGACTAATTGGTCTACTTTATCAGCCAAACTTTCTAACACACTTAATTTGGTGGAGACTTTGCTACCGCCCACCACTGCCACCATTGGGCGTTTTGGGTTGAGCAAAGCTTTGGTCAGTGCTTCTAATTCGTTGGTGAGTAAAATACCTGCGCAAGCCACTGGCGCATATTTAGCAATACCATGCGTGCTGGCCTCGGCGCGGTGCGCTGTGCCAAATGCGTCCATCACAAACACATCGCAAAGCGCGGCATATTTTTTGGCGAGTTCATCATTGTTTTTCTTTTCGCCGATATTAAAGCGGCAATTTTCTAGCAAAATCAACTCGCCATTTTGTATAGTCATACTGCCTGCTGGCGCGGTATCGCTTAACCAGTTTTTTACCAAGCGTACTTTCTTACCCAATTTTACTGACATCACATCTGCCACTGGTTGCAGCGAATTTTCCTCAGAATAAACGCCTTCTTCTGGGCGGCCTAAATGTGAAGTCACCATCACTTTCGCACCTTTTGAAAGCGCGTATTCAATGGTTGCCATGCTGGCGGTAATGCGCGCGTCAGATGTGACTTTGCCGTTACTCACAGGCACGTTAAGGTCTGCACGAATAAACACGCGTTTGCCAGCCAAGTCTACATCAGTAATTTTAATAAACTTCATTATTTTTCCAAAAACTTAATTGCTACTTAAACTGACTTTAAATAACTGAGCGAGCGGGATAAGATGCAAGGCGCACGGAACACAGAAAGCGGAATGTACACGTAGTACATGAGCATTTCGAGTACCCTTTGATTCTAAAAGCTGCAACGCCGCAGATTGCCCTCGTAGCCAGTTATTTCGCCACATGTTGCACTAGGCGAAGCAAGTTGCATGTATACCCATATTCGTTATCGTACCAACCAACCACTTTTACAAAGGTACTATCCAGCATAATGCCTGCGCCTGCGTCAAAAACACTGCCTGCCGCACTGCCTCTAAAATCAGTTGAAACGACTTTTTCATCGGTGTATTCCAACACGCCTTTTAGTGCGCCGTTTGCCGCCGTTTTCATGGCTTCACATATGGCCTCGTAGCTGGTTTCTTTGTTCAATTCCACGGTTAAATCCACTACAGAAACATCTGCACTTGGCACACGCAGCGCCATGCCTGTGAGTTTTTTATTGAGCGATGGAATAATTTTACCCACCGCCTTAGCCGCGCCAGTACTGGATGGGATAATGTTTTCAAAGACACTTCTACCGCCACGCCAATCTTTTTTACTCGGGCCATCTACCGTCAATTGCGATGCGGTAGTGGCATGCACAGTTGTCATTAAACCACGCTTAATGCCAAAGCTGTCATGCAGGACTTTTGCCAGTGGAGCCAAAGCATTCGTGGTGCATGAAGCGGCTGAAATTATCGCCTCATTTTTATATTCTGCATGATTGACGCCGTACACAAACATCGGCGTCTCATCTTTGCCTGGCGCAGATTGCACCACTTTTTTGGCGCCATTAGTAATGTGTGGCTGACAAGTTTCTTGGGTTAAAAACGCGCCTGTCGATTCCACCACAATATCGGTGCCGCTGGCAGTCCAATCAATATTCACGGGGTCACGCTCTGCGGTGATGTGAATTTTTTTACCATTCACCACCAAATGGCCATTATCTGCAGATAAATCGGCATTAAAACGGCCATGTACAGAGTCATATTTCAGCATATACATCATGTAATCTAAATCGTAAGAACTATTGATAGCAACTACATCAATATCCGCAAACTCGGCTTCGTTAACCACTGCGCGTAACACCATGCGCCCAATTCGACCAAAACCATTAATGCCTATTTTAATTGCCATTCTATAAATCCCTGATTATTTTATTATTCTATTTTACCAAATAAAAAGAGCCTCATGTAGAGGCTCTTTTTAACTGACACTAAAAGTGCTAACGAACGAACGCTAAATTAAAGCACTGTTTTGGCAACAGCAACCACATTTTCCACCGTAAAGCCAAAGTGTTTCATTAACACACCACCCGGTGCAGATTCACCAAAGGTATCAATACCAACAACAGCACCTTCTAAACCAACATATTTACGCCAAAAATCTGGGTGCGCCGCCTCAATCGCCACGCGTTTAACGCCAGCAGTTAACACGCTGTCTTTATACGCTTGGTCTTGACGGTCGAATACGTTTGTTGATGGCATAGAAACCACACGGATTTTTTTGCCAGCTGCTGTTAATTCAGCTGCAGCTTTTACCGCTAAATCTAACTCTGAACCGTTAGCGATGAAAATCAAATCCGCTTTACCTGCGCAATCGCTCATCACATAGCCACCTTTGCGAATGCCTGCAAAATCGCTTGCATTGTGTTTAATACCAGCCAAGTTTTGGCGCGAAAGCACTAAACTTGAAGGGCCTTCATGGCGTTCAACTGCTGCCACCCAAGCTACGGTTGTTTCAGTAGCACTACCTGGACGCCATACATCCATACGCGGAATGTAACGTAAGCCAGCGGTGTTCTCTACTGGTTGATGGGTTGGGCCATCTTCGCCTTGGCCAATAGAATCGTGGGTCAACACGTAAATCACACGTTGATGCATCAACGCTGCCATGCGCATGCCACTTTTCATGTAATCAGAGAACATATGGAATGTGCCGCCAAATGGCAATAAGCCACCGTGAAGCGCAACGCCATTCATAATTGCCGCCATGCCAAATTCGCGCACGCCGTATGAAATATAGTTGCCTGGTTTTTTAGCATCTACATGCACAAAGCTGCCTGTTGACGTTAAGTTTGAACCTGTTAAGTCAGCAGAACCACCTAAGAACTCTGGCAATAACGGCGCTAGTGCGCCAATTGCGTTTTGTGATGCCTTACGTGATGCATTGCCTTCGGCTTTTTCATTAGTCGCAGCAATAATGGCGTTGGTTGCTTCTGTCCAATTAGCTGGCAAATCGCCTGCCATACGGCGGGTGAATTCAGCTGCTTCTGCTGGGTAAATTGCAGCGTACGCTGTAAATTTATCATTCCATGCAGTCTCAGCGGCTGCACCTTTCGCTTTTTGATCCCAACCTGCGTAAACATCAGCTGGAATCACAAATGGCTCATGTGGCCAGCCAATCGCTTCACGCGTTGCGGCAACTTCTTCAAGGCCAAGAGCGCTACCGTGGCAATCGTGACTGCCAGATTTGTTAGGTGAACCTTTACCAATAATGGTTTTACAGCAAATTAAACTTGGCTTATCGGTTACTTTTTTAGCAGCATCAATCGCTTTGCCAATCGCTGCTACATCATGGCCATCTACTGATTGCACGTGCCAACCATATGACTCAAAGCGTTTTGCGGTGTCGTCTGTGTACCAAGCTTCAATATGACCGTCGATAGAAATACCGTTGTCATCCCAAAACGCCGTTAATTTACCCAAGCCCCAAGTACCAGCCAGCGCACAAGCCTCGTGCGAAACACCTTCCATCATGCAACCATCGCCTAAAAACACATAGGTATCGTGGTCAACAATGGTGTGATTTGGTTTGTTAAATTCGTTTGCGAGCAGTTTCTCTGCCATGGCAAAACCAACGCCATTAGCAATGCCTTGGCCTAGCGGGCCAGTGGTTGTTTCAACACCTGCAGCGTAGCCGTATTCTGGGTGGCCAGCGCATTGTGAGTGCAATTGACGGAACGATTGCAGTTGTTCCATTTTTAAATCGTAGCCAGTTAGATGCAGC
>JANOYU010000002.1:0-21002 GCA_031429035.1 Methylophilaceae bacterium | reverse complement strand
GGGTTAGTCATACCTAAGTTCATTGCAACACCAGCCCAACCACCGATACCAGACAACACACCAACGTGTTGTTTGCCAGCGTGGCCGTAGGTGAATGCATTACCAATCACGCCAGAACCAACTTGGAATTACCAAAGTTCTTTACCTGATTGTGCATCAACTGCTTTGAACCAACGGTCTAGTGAACCGTAGAACACTAAGTTTGAAGCAGTAGTTAAAGCACCACCCCAAGCAGAGAATTTCTCTTTGTTGTACCAAACTTTTTTGTTGGTCATTGGATCATAAGCACCGATACCGCCCATTACGCCGTCAGGACCTGGGAACATGGTCAATGTAGCACCAACCCATGGTTGACCAGCAACGTATTTAGACTCAACTGGCTCATATGTCATACAAACGTGATTTAATGGAGTGTACATTAAACCTGTTTTTGGTGAGTATGCAGCTGGTTGTTGGTCTTTAGTACCTAATGCAGCTGGGCAAACGCCTTTTGCATTGTAATCTTGGTGCGTTGAAGCTGACGCTTGCTTTTGAGGAACGCCAGTTTTCATATCGATACCTGTAGACCAGTTAACAAATGGGTGTACTTTTTCTGCAGCGATTAACGTACCGTTGTTTGCTAGAAAAGTGTAAGCAAAACCGTTACGATCATGGTGCCATGCGTATGTTTTGCCACCTTTGTCAAACAAGATGACTTCGTTGATACCATCATAATCCCACTCATCGTGTGGCGTCATTTGATAGCCCCATTTAGCCATACCAGAATCTAAGTCACGTGCAAAAATAGTCATTGACCATTTGTTGTCGCCTGGACGGACATCTGGGTTCCATACTGAAGGGTTGCCTGTGCCGTAATAAACTAAGTTTGTACGTGCATCATACGGCCACCAGCCCCAGATTGAAGCACCACCATGTTGCCAACCATCTTTCACTGCTTGTGGTTTTAACCATGTACGAACGCCTAGGTCTTTTTCACCAATTTTCATTTCAGACAATTTAAGCTGTTCGAAAGAACCGCCTTGCTTGTTACCACCGTTGATATCTTTGTATACTGACAAAGCGCTGTATTGAGGGTTATCTTTATTAAAGTCAGCACCAATCAAAACATCAGAATCTGGACCTGTGCCATAAGCTTTCCAAGCAATTGAGCCATCTTTGATGTTAAGCGCTGTCATTGCACAACGAACACCGAATTCAGCACCTGAACAGCCCATTAACACTTTGTCTTTAATAACATGAGAGGCGGTTGTAGTCGTTGCACCAATTTTTGGATCCCATACATTGGTACTCCAAACTTTAGTACCCGTTTTTGCATCTATCGCAACCATAGTGCCATCGTTTTGTGTCAAAAATATTTTACCATCGCCAAAACCCAGGCCGCGAGATACGTTATCGCAGCACAAAACAGCTTGTACTGATGGATCTTGTTTAGGGAAATATGACCAAACGATTTTTTGATTGTCGTTTAAATCTAAAGCATAAACGTTATTTGGAAACGCTGTGTGTACAAACATCATGTTACCAATAACTAATGGTGAGCCTTCATGGCCACGGTTTACACCAGTCGCAAATGTCCATGCTGCTTTAAGGTTTTTAACGTTGCCTTTGTTAATTTGCGCTAGGCCAGAATAACCATTATTAGTATGGTTACCGCGTGGATGAGCCCAGTTATTTGCATTTGCCATTGCTGCTTCTTGGTCTGCTGCTGCTGATGCTACCATTGGCATTGCCAATGTAGCGCCAGCAATAAAACTCAAAGCCAACTTGATTTTATTTAATTCCATAATATAAATCTCCATTTTTTCGTCGATTTGATTATTGAGCTATAATATTTATTTATATCTCAATCCCCGGTTAGCCAAACCTACTTAATTTGAAGCACATTTATAAGTAAGTTAACAAACGGTTACAGAACTGTAACTAATCGTTAACATTTTAAAATCCTCCAGCTGTCACAACGTAGGTGGTCCAAACAGACCAGAATATATAAAGTATATGGTCCATGAGAGTTAATTGTATTCATCTACAACTTCTGTGTTAATTTACTTTATAGGTTAATAATCATGTAAATGATTGGGGATAGTTGTGCTCAGGTCTTGGGATTTAAAAATTGAGCTTAATCATAAATCTGGCTTGGCTATATACATGCAGATTGTTCAAAAAATAATAGAAGAAATTCAACTTGGTCGGATGCCCTCCTCAACAGTCATGCCTGGGACAAGGGATTTAGCAAAAGTTCTAGGTGTAAATAGAAAAACCGTAGTGTTTGCCTACGAAGAACTAGTGGCTCAAGGTTGGCTAACAACCGAGTTTCGTCGCGGCACGTTTGTATCGTCTAATATTCCCATCATAATTAAACCAAATGCTATAACAGATCAAACTTTAGACAAGTGTGCAGATGTTGCACTCTTATCATTAGCAGACTCGAAAATTGATTATGAAGAGCCAAATTCAAGTTTTATAGAGTTTAATGACGGCATACCAGATACTCGTTTAATCCCATTTGAAATCATTGCTAGAGCATTTCGTCACGCGCTGATAACTTCCTCTAGAGCCAATAGACTAGGCTACGACAACCCTAAAGGCGCACTTGCGCTGCGAAAATCTATTGCGAATATGTTAAATATGGAAAGAGCACTACATGTTGATGTTGACCATGTTTGCGTAGTGCGGGGCAGTCAAATGGGTATCTTTTTAGCAGCTCGTATTCTTACGATGCCAAATGATTATGTTGTTTTTGAAACTTTAACCTACCCACCTGCCCGCGAGGCTTTTCGATCATGTGGCGCAAATATATTAAATGTGGGCTTAGATGAACACGGAATAAAACTAGATGAGCTAGAGGCTGTTTGTAGAAAGCACCGAGTCAAGGCAGTGTACGTTACACCCCATCACCAATTTCCGACTACTGTGAAGATGACTGCAGAGCGTAGATTAAGGCTATTGTTATTGGCTGAGCAATTTGATTTTGTGATTTTAGAAGATGATTATGATCATGAGTTTCACTTTTCGCATCACCCTGTTTTTCCACTTGCTAGCGCAGACCGAGCAGGAAGAGTCATTTACGTAGGTTCGTTATCAAAGGTACTGGCTCCTGGCTTACGAATTGGTTATATAGTTGCAAAATCTGAATTCATCAATAAATGTGCAGCAGAAATTATGTTGATTGACCGCCAAGGCAACTCGGTAACGGAGTTGGCTGCATCTGAGCTAATGGATAGCGGCGAAGTAAAGCGGCATATCCGTAAATCATTCAGTGTTTACAAAGAAAGGCGCATATTGCTAGAAGATTTAATTAGAAAACAATTAAGTAACTTTATAGAATTCGATATGCCAGATGGTGGCTTGGCATTTTGGTTGCGTCTTAAAAACAATATTCAAACGGAGTATATTCAAGAACAAAGTTTAAATGAGAAAATTCGTATTTTACCTGGCGCGATTTTTAGGCTAGATAATACAAATTCACATGCCATTAGGCTTGGTTTTGGCAGCTTAAATAATAATGAGTTAATTGTTGGGGTTGAACGACTTAAACGTTTTCTAAGTAAGCATTAACTTTAATATAGTTAACATCAGGCAATATTTGGAAGTATCTTATTTATATGTATGTTACTGAATTAAATAAGATACTTCATACAGATATCAACGTTTTTATTCTTATCGTCTTTTTATCACTTAGCGTTTTTTATCTTCAATATCCTTTTTGGCTTTTAGCTCAGCACGTTGCGCAGTTTTACGGCGCCGCATACTCACAATACCCTCACCCGCTTTGCGTTTACCCTCAGGCTCGGCGAACGGGTTGGCGCCTGCATTAAATTGCACGCGCAATGGTGTGCCAACCAACTGGAATGTTTTGCGAAATACGCCTTCTAAATAGCGTTTGTAGCTGTCTTTAATATCTTCAACATGGCTGCCGTGTATGACCACAATCGGCGGGTTCATGCCGCCTTGGTGCGCATATTTGAGTTTTGGGCGCGTGCCACGGCTAATGGGCGGTTGGTGTTGTGCAATGGCATCTATAAGTACCCGCGTGAGTTGTGGCGTTGCAAGTTTGGCCATAGCGGCTTTAAATGCACCATCAACAGAGGTAAGTAATTCAGGCAAGCCTTTTTTGCGCAACGCAGAAATATAGTGAAATTTTGCCCAGTCTAAAAATATCAGCTTGCGGTCAATTTCTTTCTTAATAAATTCACGTTCATCTTCAGGCAAGCCATCCCATTTGTTCACCGCCACTACTAGCGCACGCCCAGCCTCTAATATATATGCAGCTACGTGAGCATCTTGCTCGGTAATGCCTTCTTGCGCATCCACCACCAAAATTGCCACATTGGCGTCTTCAATGGCTTGCATGGTTTTTACCACCGAGAATTTTTCTATCGCCTCGAACACGCGGCCTTTTTTGCGCACGCCTGCAGTATCAATTAGCGTGTATTGTTTGCCATCTTTTTCAAGGTCAATTTCGATTGAATCGCGCGTAGTACCAGGCTCGTCAAATGCAATCACCCTCTCTTCACCCAACAGCGCGTTTACTAGCGTTGATTTGCCCACATTCGGGCGGCCAACAATGGCAATTTTTGGTTTTTTGTTTTTAGACATTTCGTCTTCAAACACATGCTCGGGAAAGTTCTCAAGCGCCAGCTCGACTAAATCTTTAACGCCTTCGCCATGCGCTGAAGAGATAGATAGTGGCTCGCCAAGGCCTAGCTCGTGAAAATCAGCCGCAACCACAGCACGATTCATGCCTTCAGTTTTGTTCACCGCTAGCAATACTGGGCGCTGCGAGCGGCGTAATTTATCGGCAATAATAAATTCTTGTGGTGTTAAGCCTGCGCGGCCATCCACCAAAAAAATTACCACGTCAGCTTCGTCAATCGCCAACAAAGTTTGCTTGGCCATTTCTTTTAAAATGCCACTTTCTGCAGTTGGCTCAAAGCCACCGGTATCAATCACCAAATATGGCCTGCTAGCGCCTGCGCCGCGGCCGTAGTGGCGATCGCGCGTTAAACCAGGCAAATCGGCCACTAGCGCATCACGGCTTTTGGTCATGCGATTAAAAAGGGTAGATTTGCCGACGTTTGGTCGGCCGACTAAAACAATGGTAGGTAACATAAGGTTTACTGTGACTCTGTTGGCAATCGAATGCCAGGGCCAGCATTATCTGGGCTACTATCGGGCAACAGAATTGAATCATTCTTTTGAAATAAAATACTACGCTCCGAATTGGGTTCTGACGCAGGCTCTGCTGGAGACGGTGCTGTAACAGGTGCCACAGGTTCTTGTACAGTTCCATTTTGTGGTGCATTTATCTTTTCTGACTGTGGCGCAGATTTTTGCGCTGGTGCTGCAATTGGCTTTACATTGTTTTCTGCAACGGTTACCGCATATAGGCCGCCATCGCGGGTTTCGGCAATCAGTTGCTCTCGCGAATTGCCTGCAATCAGCGACATCACGGAATTGCTATCCAACTTAATGCGCGCTGCAAATGCGCCTTCTTCACGCGTTAAAAAGTGTATATAGCCTTCTAAATCGCCCACTGCTACCACATTACCCATAGGCAATGGCGCAGTTAAACGGCGATTAGCCAGTGCACCTTGCCGCCAAAATGTTTTACCCGTTTCGTAATCTAGCGAGTACACCGCACCTAAAGTATGCGTCACAAATATTTTTGTATCTTCTGCATTTAGGCCATTAAAGCTAGATATATCACGGTTCCAAATGACCTTGCCGCTTCTGCGATCGATTGCTGCAATTTTTCCCTGATAAGCAACCGCATAGACAAGCGGGCCATCCACTACGGGCAAGCTGGTAATATCGGCAATGCGCTCAATCTCGGTAACGCCGCGTGGTTGTGCCACCGTGGCCTCCCAAAGCAGTTTACCATTATCGGCACGAATCGCCACCAATTTACCGCCCGCAAAACCTGCATAAACTGCGCCACCATCTACTACCACGCCCACACTGCTGCGTAAGGTTAATGCGGGGTTAATGCGCTCATACACCCATTTTCGGCTGCCATCTGTCGCATCAAGCCCAAATATATGGTTATCGCCAGTGCGCGCAATCACCAAGCCATCAAAATAGCGCGGCACACTTAACACTTCACTGGATAGTTTAGCCTTCCACAACATTTTGCCTGCTAAATCGTAAGCAAATAACGTACCTTTGTTGCTGCCAACTAACACAATGCCAGCGCCTAAACCCACGCCACCACTAATTGGCTCACCTACATTTGCGCGCCAGATTTGGCGGCCATTATTAGCATCTAGTTTAGCCAGCTCGCCAGATGCATTGGCGGTATACACTGCGCCAGATTCCATAGCTGGGGTGTAATCATATTTTTCTGTTTTACCAGCGTTACTAGACCAATCAATTTTAGCGATATGGCTAGGTTTAATGTCTTCTAATTGTGCAGGTGGGTTTGGTGGCTCGCGACCAAATACTTTATCGGCTAAATCTTGCCGCAACTCGGTAAATGTGCTGCAACCCGCCAGCAACATAAAAATAAGGGATATCAATAATCGAACGCTGGTTGAATGGATCATATTAAAACGTATTGTATTAAAACATTGTATTTAAACGTAGGTTGTGCTTAAACGCCTAAAGACTCGAGTTTTTGTTGCGTATATTGATGCAGTTTACCTTGTGCATCCAGCGCATTTAATGCATTTTCAAATGCTTTTTTAGCTTCTACTGGCTTACCTTGCGCCAGCAATATATCACCAAGCAAATTCTCTTTTAAACCTAAGTAACCAATATCTAAAATGGCGTTAAGTACTTTTTGTGCTTCGTCATATTTTTTTTCATCAAATAAAATGCTGGCAAGTTGCAAACCAGCCACTGCTTGCACAGCGCTTTCTTTTGCATTTTTAGCGGCCCATTCCAATTGTAATTTGGCGCTTTTGCTATCATTTGCTGCAAAATTAGCTTTGGCTGCCAATACCGCAGCACGGCCCGCATATGGCGTACCTGAAAAATTTTCCATTAATCTGGCAGATTGCGTTTTTATTTCAGCGATATTACTAGGCTCGGTCACCACTAAAGCTTGAAATAAATTGGACGCTTCAACCGCTTTTTTATTTTGAAAATAATGATAACCCTGCCAAGCTGCATAGCCCACTAAGGCCGCCAACACTAGATTGATGGCCATTTTTCCATTTTTTTTCCACCAAGCTTTAAATTCGTCTAACTGTTCCTGCTCTTCTAAATCGTATGCCATACTTTTTCCTAAATATTCTTTCTAACTTATTTTAACTAAGCCGCTTTACGACCCGGAATTGCACTTAATAACTGCTGCGTATAAGCTTGCTGCGGCGCGTTATACACACTTTCAACACTGCCTTGCTCAACTATTTTACCTCGATGCATCACCACAATTTCATCGGCAATGTGGCGTACAACTCTAAGGTCATGGCTAATAAAAATATAACTTAAGCCCATTTCAACTTGCAAATCTTTTAGCAACAATAATATTTGCGCCTGTACCGATACATCTAAGGCAGATACTGGTTCATCGCACACCACTACTTTTGGCTGCAACACCAAGGCGCGCGCAATGCCAATGCGCTGGCGTTGCCCGCCCGAAAACTGGTGCGGATATTTTTGTAAGTCATCAGCAGTTAAGCCAACTCTCTTAAGCATTTTAACAACTTTTTCTTGCTGTTCATCTTTACTGCCAAGTCCGTGAATTAACAAGCCTTCACCCACAATTTCGTCCACTTTCATGCGTGGGTTTAAGCTGGCAAATGGGTCTTGAAAAACCATTTGCAAGTTTTTTCGCATCGCTCTTAAGGCTAGTTTATCCAATCTAGCGAGGTCAGTGCCTTCAAAAAACACTGCACCACTATCAAACGGATGCAATTGTAACAGACAACGTGCCAGCGTGGATTTTCCAGAGCCAGATTCACCCACCACAGCTAGCGTAGAGCCTGCGTTTAAGGCAATGCTCACATCATCTAAAGCTTTTACCTGTGTGCTGCCAAAACCAAATTTGCCACTACGTTGGTGGTAACTTTTAACTAGATGTTTGGCCTCAAGAATGATGTTGCTCATGCTGCGGCCACTTTCAACCAATCGTAAGTAATTGGTTTGAGTTGTTTTTTACCTTCGGCATCGGGCACGCAGGCCAATAACGCCTTGGTATATGGGTGTTGCGGGTTCGTCAGAACGGCTTTTCGACTGCCCGTTTCCACAATTTCGCCGCGAAACATCACAATCACATCATCGGCAATATCGGCTACCACACCAAAATCGTGCGTAATAAACAACATCGCCATATTCATGCGGGTTTTCAGCTCGTCGAGTAGTTTTAATATCTGCGCTTGCACCGTTACATCCAGCGCAGTTGTTGGCTCGTCCGCAATCAATAAAAGTGGCTCGCAAGCAATGCTCATGGCGATCATTACGCGCTGGCGCTGGCCGCCAGAGAGCTCATCTGGGTAACTATCGGCACGGCTTGGCGGAATACCCACTTGCGTGAGTAACGCGGCGATTTTATCTTTTAAAGCAGCACCTTTTAAGCCCAAATGCGCAGTTAAGGTTTCACCAATTTGATAACCTACTGTTAAAACAGGGTTAAGCGATGTCATCGGCTCTTGAAAAATCATGCCTATTTTCGCGCCGCGTATGCTTTGCAGAGATTTTTCATCTAGTTTACTAATATCGGCACCCTGAAACACAATACTGCCGCTGGCTTGCAGTTGCTTCGAGAGCAAACTCATCACACTCAACGCCGTCAAGCTTTTGCCGCTGCCAGATTCACCTACAATACACGTGGTTTTGCCAGCAGATAAAGTGAGTGAAACATTACTCACCAATAAACGGCTAGGCGCGTTTTTTGGGGTTATTGTGAGATTTGAAACTTTTAAAATTTCAGTCATAAACCCTTAAAAAAATTGATGGATTTTGGATGCCCCGCAAGGCGCGCGGAACACAGCAACCGGAATGTATGCGTTATACATGAGGATTGCGAGTACCGCGTAACGCTGCGAGGCGCGAAAAGACACAATTTTTCCATTATTCAATGTTGTAAACAATGGTCACAACGACACGTGCGGTCTTATCAATGGTCGATTTATCATTTACGCCACCATAACTATTATCCGTGTCGTCATTGCTTTTGCCTACTGGCAATATGTAAAACGCACCTTGCGTTGCCGATTTCATCACGCCTACTTTTACGCCATCTTGTTTCACAAATTCAGTCGCGCGCGCACGGGCATTTTTGGTGGCATCGGCTATTAATGACATTTTAACAGTTTCTAAATCACTCACCAAAAATTGTGGTTGCTGCGAGGTAACGGGGTGATTATCGGCGCGCAGCTGCAAAAATGCTTTATTGGAGGCTGTAATTTTGGCTAAATCTTTGCTGGCAATATGTAAACTTTGAAACGCATCGAAGCCTTTTTGCACTTGTCGTGGTGTATCTTTGATAAAAATTTCCTCGTAATGCGGCGCAATATTTTCCACTTCCGCTGTCAAATTTTCTGTGGCAAAGCCTTGTTTTGTTAAAAACGCCTCCACCACTTTGCGTTCTTGCTCTAACAGTTTAAGCGCATTAGCTTGGGTATCCGCGGTCACACCCACATCAATTTGCCACTCGGCGCTGTCAGCCTTAATGGGTTTCTCTGCCAAACCTTTTACAGTTATGCTCTGCTGGCCAGCAACTGCGCGTTTGGCTTGCACGCCCAAAATAAACGCGGCCGAAGCCATGCCAATGGCCAATAGCAAGCCCAACACAATGATGGCGTTAGAAAAACTTTTATTCTCAGTCATGGATTACTCCCCAATAAGTTTTACAACTTCGTCCAGTTTACAGCGTTTTTGCTCACCTGCTTGCAATAAAGGTTTTAGTGATATTTCACCCGCTGCCGCTTCATCATCACCCAAAATCGCCGCATAACGCGCACCGCTTCTATCAGCTTTTTTCATTTGGCTTTTAAAGCTGCCAGCGCCCGCATGTAATACGACTTGCAGACCAGCGTTTCTTAATTCTTCTGCAGCAGAAAAAGCTTGTTTTTCCGCTAATTCGCCTACATTCACCAAGTAAATATCAGGCGAATTTACAGCTGTTGCGCCGTATTCTTGCATCAATAAAAATACCCGTTCTAAGCCAATACCAAAGCCACACGCAGGCGTTCGTTCGCCACCAAGTCGCTCTACCAAATTATCATAACGCCCGCCAGCTGCAATGGTGCCTTGTGCGCCTAGCTTGGTCGTTACCCATTCAAACACGGTGCGGTTGTAATAATCTAAACCACGCACTAAGCGATGATTGATGGTGTAGGCAATACCTGCAGACTGCAACAATTGACACAGCTTTTCAAAATGCGTTCTCGAACTCTCGCCCAAAGTTTCAAGCAACTTTGGTGCGGCCTCACACATGGTTTGCATGCGTGGATTTTTGGTGTCGAGTATTCGTAATGGATTAGTATGCAAGCGACGTTTCGCATCTTCGTCCAACAGCTCTGCATGCTGCTCAAAATAAGCAATTAAAGTTTTGCGATATTCAACACGCTCATCTGCATCACCGATGCTATTAATTTGCAGTTCAACATCCGAAATGCCAAGCGCCGCCCAAAGCCGCGCCAGCATGACGATTTGTTCTGCGTCAACATCTGCGCTTTCAAAGCCAAACACCTCTGCGCCAATTTGGTGAAATTGCCTTTGTCGGCCTTTTTGTACGTTTTCGTGGCGAAACATCGCGCCGCTATACCAAAGCCTAACAGGGCCATTGTAAGTGAGGTTATTTTCAATCACCGCCCGCACGCAACCCGCTGTGCCTTCTGGCCGCAAAGTCAATTTGTCACCGTTGAGTTTATCTTCCCAAGCGTACATTTCCTTCTCAACAATATCGGTATGCTCGCCCACAGAGCGCACAAATAAATCAGTCGCTTCTACAATTGGCATGCGAATATTGTTGTAACCATACTGGCTTAAAATTTGCCGCGCAGTATCTTCCAGCTTAAACCACAGCGGTGTGGACTCCGGCAAAATATCGTAGAAGCCTTTAATGGATTGTATTTTTTGTGCCATTTTAATGAGTATTTATTAATTTAATTAATTTGATTTAGCATGCGAGCAAAAAATAATGCCCTGCAAGCCAATATCTATGCGGCATACAGAGCATCGAAATAAGATGACAGTATTAAACATGCGTTACAGCACGAATAGGAATCACTTTTTGCTCAACTTTTGCAGTGCGCAATTTACCACCTTCGGCATAGTTTTTTTGCACATATTCTTCCACAATCGCTTGAAACTCTTGCGCGATATTATCGCCTTTTAGCGTGACGGTTTTTTCGCCATCTACAAATACAGGCGCGACTGGCGTTTCACCCGTGCCGGGTAAACTAATGCCGATATTGGCGAGTTTTGATTCACCTGGGCCATTTACCACGCAGCCCATCACCGCCACGCTCATGTCCTCAACCCCTGGGTAACTTTTGCGCCACACAGGCATTTTCGTGCGCAAATAGCTTTGAATTTGCATGGCGAGCTCTTGAAAATAGGTTGATGTTGTTCGGCCACAACCCGGGCAAGCGGTGACTAGCGGAGTGAATGAGCGGATGCCCATGGTTTGCAAAATTTCTTGCGCGACGACGACTTCTTTGGTGCGCGATTCGTTGGGTTCTGGCGTTAAACTGACGCGAATCGTGTCACCGATGCCTTCTTGTAACAGCAATGCCAGCGCGGCGGTTGAGGCGACGATGCCCTTGCTGCCCATGCCCGCTTCGGTTAAGCCTAAATGCAGCGCGTAATCGCAACGTTTTGCTAGCTCGCGATAGACTTTGACTAAGTCTTGTACGTTGCTCACTTTGCAAGAGATGATAATCTGGTTGGCTTGCAAGCCAATATCTACAGCCTGTTGTGCGCTTTCTAATGCAGATTGAATTAAGGCTTCGCGCATCAATTCATCGGCGGATAATGGACTTTCTAGCTTGCCGTTGTCATCCATCATTTGCGCCATTTTGGCTTGGTCTAAGCTGCCCCAATTAACGCCAATACGTACCGATTTATTATATTTAATCGCCGCTTCAATCATGTAAGCAAATTGCTCATCGCGCTTGCTGCCTTTGCCGACGTTACCTGGGTTGATGCGGTATTTGGCCAGTGCTTTGGCGCAATCGGGATAAGCAGCGAGCAACTTGTGGCCGTTATAGTGAAAATCACCCACTAGCGGCACGTTGCAGCCTAAATCATCTAAACCTTTACGAATAGCGCCCACTTGCGCGGCAGCCTCTGGCGAGTTCACAGTAATGCGAACTACCTCAGAACCTGCTTGCCACAATTCATATACTTGTTTGATGGTGGATTCGGCATCGGCGGTGTCAGTATTGGTCATACTTTGTACTACAACCGATGCAACCCCAGACCCAGCTAATCCGCCACCTACAGGCACATGGCCTATCATCACTTGTAAAGAATTGCGACGCATTACTTATTTATCGAGCTTAATATGGGCAATGTTATTGCGCGAGTGCGGGGCAAGATCAATAGTTTTACCATTAAAAGTCATGCTGGTGCCGCCCGAATTACCCACTGTTACATTCACAGGTAATTTCACATTTAAACTTTCGCGACTGCCAGCAAATATGGTTTTGCCATAAACTTCACGACCATTAATATCTAACACGCTCACCCAAGTTTCTTGGTTAGCACTAAATTCTAGCTTGGCTTCGCCACCAACAGCTGGCACAATTTCTGCAGGCAAAACCTCTGCAGGCACAGCTATTGGCGCCACAGAAGTTGCAGGCATAGCAACAGGTGCCGATGCAGCAAGCGTAGTCGCTGCACTGTCAGCAACGGCTGGTGGTAGCGCTAATTGTGTTGACGGTTGTAGCGCTGTTGCAGGTTGCAGCTCAGTTGCAGATGGCGGCAGAGGCAGCTCAACGGCGCGCTCTGCTGCTGGCAAAGCGGGTTGCGGTAAGGACTCAAGTTTAGTTTCATTGCCACTGGTTGTGGGTGCTGTGGGGCTGGGTTTTTGTACATAATTTTGATAAAACAACCAAACGCCCAAACCCAATATGCCCGCTAAAGCAAGCCATAAATAACGACCGGCTTTGGGTTTATCTTTATTGGTTACCTGCATATTAGAGCTAGGTTTTACCGTTAGCTCATATTGCGTTTTACTTGGCACAATAACGGCATAGGCATCTAGCAAGGGATCAACATTTATTTTTAGCTGTTTGGCGTAGTTACGAATAAAGCCGCGCACAATGGTGGGCTCGGGCAGTTTTGTAAATTCATCTGCTTCAATCGCCTCAATTTGTTTAGGGCTTAGGCGTAGCTTGCTTGCCACATCCTGCACCGATAGACCCTGTTTTTCGCGCTCTGTGCGAAGTGCACCACCACAGCGTGAGCGCGCATGCGCGTTATAGTCAGTTGATTGTTCAATTTGTGACATATCTGTATCCTGCGTTAAGTTATTAGCCGCGGTTAATGGCTGCTTTGCAGCACTAGATTCAGTTGATTTAGTTTTGCGTGCCATAATTTTTTAAATAATCGCTACCTAAAGTAAACGCCTACAACTTTATTTTCCACTTAACAATAAACGCGTTTCTTCAGAGTTGGGGTGCTGTTGGCGCAATTGCAGCGCATAACTAGAGACGTTATCTTTATCGCCCAGCACACGCGCAATTTTTAAGCCCAACCATAAAGTTTCGGCATTGGGGCTTGCAACTAGCGCGTTTTGTAGCGTTTTTTGCGCAGTTGTGGCATCGCCGCGTTTAAATTGAATCTCTGCCAGCTGTGTTGCGGCCGAATGTGTTAGCGGCTGTATTTGCAGCGCTTTATTGAGGTAAATTTCGGCATTTTTAATGTCATTTTTACGTGCCGAACAGATACCCGCATTGGCATAAGCCAAGTGTGGTGTGCCATACAGCGGGTTTTTAACCGCCTCTAAAAAATGGCCAATTGATTCATCGTAGCGTTTTCTGCTGCATAAAAAACTACCGTAATTGTTATGCGATTCTGAGCTTTTTGGTTGCAATTCTATCGATTTTTTATAGTTGGCATCGGCTTTCGCATCTTCACCAAGCGCTGCATAGACTAAACCTAGGCCGTTATAAGCCAAGGCATAGCTAGGGTCAATTTGTGTGGCTTCGCTAAACTCACTTAAGGCAATTTCGTATTTGCCTTGCTGCAAATAAGCTGCACCTAAATCGGTGTGCGCTCTAGCGCGCGCGGTCAGCGCCGTTTCGTTATATACATCACTATTACTGCCATTATTGGTTTGACCAACGTTGGCGCAAGCATTGAGCATCATAATTAAACTTAACAACACCCAACTTTTTATATTCATACAACCACCTCAATTGGAATAGTCTTATTACGTTTGGTTTTATCTAGCACTTTACCAGCTAATTGCCCGCACGCTGCGTCAATATCGTCACCGCGCGTTTTACGCACAGTAACAATATAACCCGCTTGCATTAAAATATCACGAAAAACGCGAATATGGCTAGGCTTAGATGTCTCGTAACCACTGTTTGGAAACGGGTTAAACGGAATCAGATTGAGCTTGCAAGGCACGTGTTTAATCACTTCTAATAGTTCATGCGCGTGTTCAACAGTGTCATTCACACCGTCTAGCATCACATATTCAAAAGTCACAAAATCACGCGGTGCTTTTTCTAAATAACGATTACACGCTGCCATCAATTCTTTAATTGGATATTTTTTATTGATTGGCACCAGTACATCGCGAAGCGCGTCGTTTGGCGCATGCAGGCTGACAGCTAAAGCAACCGCACAATCTTCCTTTAGTCTATCCATGGCAGGCACGATGCCACTGGTAGAAAGCGTTACGCGGCGGCGGCTTAAACCATATGCACTATCATCCAACATAATTTGCATAGCGGTCACCACGTTATCGTAATTGGTCAGTGGCTCGCCCATGCCCATCATCACCACGTTTGATATGATGCGGTCATTAGCAGATAGCAAATCGTAACCTGATTCACTGCGCAGCGATTTATTAGCAATCGCTAGCTGGCCAATAATTTCAGAAACACTTAAATTGCGGTTAAAGCCCTGCGCACCTGTGCTACAAAATGTGCAAGCCAGCGCACAACCGACTTGGCTAGAGATACATAATGTACCTCTATCATCCTCTGGGATAAATACGGTTTCTATGCTATTTGCGACACCATTTTTATCATCTGTACCGATTAGCCATTTGCGCGTGCCATCGTTAGATATTTGCTCCAACTGCACATTGGGCAAACTAATTTCAGTATCAATCGCCAATTTTTCGCGCAAACTTTTCGCAATATCCGTCATCTGCGTAAAATCATGCACGCCAAAATGGTGCATCCAACGCATCAATTGCTTGGCGCGAAAAGGCTTCTCGCCGATACTTGCAAAGTAATCGGCGAGTTGTGGTTGATTGTAATTTAATAGATTAATCAATGCTTTATAGCCTTAATATACCTTCGCCCAAAAAACGGGAGACCGCTTAACAAACCCTCGCCCGCAGGCGGGAGAGGGTGCGCGACAGCGCGGGAGAGGGGCAAAGCAAATTAAACGCACATTGCCCCTCTCCCCAACCCCTCTCCCGCACACGGGCGAGGGGCTAAAACCATTAGCCAAAGAAATATTTAATTTCAATCGCCGCATTCTCAGCGCTGTCACTACCATGCACCGCATTCGCATCAATACTTTCAGCAAAATCGGCACGAATAGTACCTGCAGCCGCGTCTTTTGGGTTAGTTGCGCCCATTAAATCACGGTGTTTCAAAACCGCATTGTCGCCTTCTAGCGCGGTTATCATCACTGGGCCAGAAATCATAAATGCCACTAAATCGTTAAAAAACGGACGCGCCGCATGCACCGCGTAAAAACCTTCCGCCTCGGCTTTGCTTAAATGCGTCATTTTTGCCGCCACAATTTTTAAACCCGCGTTTTCAAAGCGCGTATAAATTTGACCAATCACGTTTTTTGCCACTGCGTCTGGTTTGATAATGCTAAGGGTGCGTTCTACTGCCATTTGAAACTCCACTAGATTTTAAAAGATATATTAAATAAAAGAACAACTTAGGTAAAAGCGGATTTTAACATTTTTAACGATTTTTTTAAACCATCAATTTTGTATTTGCTTATATTCTAATTGCTAAAATTGTGGCAATATTACAAATAATGTGTATATAGAAAACGCATTGACGATTTTACCTTTAAGATTAATTTGATTTAATTAATAATAATGATGAATCAACTTTTAACATCTTTGCATCAACCTTCTATCAAATTCTTTTTAAAAGAAGAAAAGCATAGGCTTAAACAGATTGTTCGCCTTATTTATTCATGGCGCTGGCAATTTAGCAGCTTACCCAGCAGCAAATCATCGGCTGTTAGGTTTTATTATTTGGGAAGAAAATCAGAGCGCACAAACACAATTAGTTTTTTAGGGCTAGATGACTTAAATGCATCAAGTACCATTTCTAACAGCAGCAGTATTAGCGATTGTAAAACCACTAGCACTTCCAAAGCAAAGGTGCTTGTAAGCGAACTGCCCTTTCCGGGGGCAATTTGCTTACCGTTAAACCTCTCTACCGTTATATCACTTAAAAATCAGACGATAGACGATATTTTAATGGGATTTGAAAAACGTAAGCGCAGATTAATTAATTGTCAGGCCGCTAATTTCAAACTTAAAAAAGTAACTAATATTGATGATGTCATTCGACTTAATGAACAAATGCTAAAACCTTATGCTAGCGCTAGATTCGGGAAAGGTGCTTATCATTTTCCTATAGAACAACTCATAGAAATGACTTTTAAAACTGGTCAATTTAACTTGTTATTACACAATGATAAAGAAGTTGGTTGCATCATTGGGCACTTTTCAGAAAGAAACAAAAAACACTATTGGCAATCGGATCGCATGGGGTTTCCAGAGTTTATTTTTAGCGAATCGCAGCAATATCGCGAAACAAATGTGGTTATTACTTACTTGCAGATTCAGTGGGCAATTGCCAATGGTTTTGAATATTATGATATGGGCGCAAATGCTGCATATACCGAGGCAGGCGTTTTACATAATAAGCGCACTTTTGGCGGACAGTTGAGTTTGATGGGTAATTACAATTACTTATACTTAAAATTACCTGCAGCTTACGCGGCTAAATTTTATTGGCAGAAGCCGCTTTTTGCATTAGAGGGCAAAGCAATCGTGTTACACCTTGGTTTGTTAGATGGCGTTAGCGATTCCGCGCTGTTAGATAGATATAAGACATTGGACTTTGGCGGACTTGAAAAAGTATATTTACATTTTGAAACACAGTGTTCAGAAAACGCATTAATGGTGATTAAAAGTATATTCAGTCAGCAAAATCTTCAGCCATTAATAGTGAGCCCCAATGCTTACCAACCAAAATCTTTCGAGCCAGCTATGCTGTTGGTACTTTGTCCGAATTTAAATCTATTCTCAAACAGCGCTGCTTTAGAAAGCTTGCAACTACTTACCTTAATTTAAAATGAATAATGCCAGTTGTTAAAATAAACCCAACAACGCAAATAAGGTTGCATTTTTTGAGCACAAATAAATGGCTAGTTAATGCGGTTTTAATGTTCTATATCAAATAGGTGTGCTTCAAATGCAAGTTAAGTCAATCCGACAATATTTTTAAGTGTTATCTTTAAGAATATGCACCGATAGCGAAATCTCGCGCAAAAAGCAACCCAAACCAATAATCAGGCTGGTCATGGCCACAATAAACAAGATAGAAACGATGCGCGATGGGTCGATATTCGCCACCGCACCCACAAATAGCGCGCCAATCACAATGGCCACAAACAAGGCCGCTGCGGTACACAGCGTAATTGCCCAATGCACCCAAACAGCACGCACGGTTAAAATTGTTAGCTCGCGCGTTTGGGCAGCTGGTAACGTTTCAGACGATTCAGTTAACACTCTAAACCTATCTACTAAGCGCCCTAGCCTGCCCGTGAGAACGCTTAAAATGGCGCCAATACCTGTCAGCAAAAACACGGGCGCAACGGCCATTTGGATGACCTGCGAGACAGTGCTAAGGTTTTCTGCGACGATTTGCATGGTGATTATTCTGTCAGTTGTTTTGTAATTTTGATTGAATGAATTGTACCGTATGCAAACAAACTTAAAAGCAAAATTGCGGCGAAATGTGGCAAAATTGCAGCATGAAAGTTACAATTGTTAAATCAAACACCATAAGCGCCACCTGCATGGTAACCTGCCCTGCCTGCGGCTTGCTTTGCGACGATATTCAAGTTGAAAATAATAATAATAAAATCAAGGTGTTAAGCGCTGGAAATATCGCTGGAAATAAAAACTGCTGCGCTAAAAGTGTCAGTTTTTTTGAGCAACCTTTTACTAACATCTCACCACAAATTAACGGTAAACCAGCAACAATGCAACAAGCCATTGCGCATGCTGCTAAATTACTCAAAACCAGCAAGCAGTCTTTATTTGCGGGCTTAAGCACCGATGTGCAAGGTTTTCGAGCCATTTATAATCTCGCCCAAAAAACCAACAGCAGCCTGCAACACATGAACGCGCAAAGCATGGCGCGCAACCTAAAAGTACTGCAAAGTACTGGCTGGCAGACCACAACACTGACCGAAGTGAAAAACCGTGCCGATGTGATTGTGTGCATTGGTAGCGATATTGTTTCGCATAATCCACGGTTTTTTGAACGCTTTGTCGATTGCGACGGCATGTTTGTAAGCGCTAAAAATAGGCAAATAATCGTGATTGGTGAAGCTTTAAATCAAGGCATCATTAAAAGCGATGCTCTGCAGGCCGCTCTGGTATTGCCTTGCAGAGCAGATGATTTACCCTCGGTCTCCATTGCATTGCGCGCTTTGGTTACTGGCAAAGTATTAAAAGTGGCAGAAATTGCTGGTATAAAAGTGAGTGATTTGCAAGCCGTTGCCGATAAATTAAAAACTGCCAAATACTCAGTGTTAACTTGGGCGGCGAAGGATTTAGACTTTCCACACGCCGAGCTGACCATTCAAAATATTACCGAAACGGTGGCAATACTTAATCAATCTACACGCGCTGCTGGCTTGCCGCTTGGCGGTAGCGATGGCGACACCAGCGCGAATAATGTGAACACTTGGTTGAGCGGTTTGGCGTTAAATGAAGAAGTTGTTGAGCATGATTTAGTGATTTGGGTAAATAGTTTCAATGCGGATAAAGCGCCAGCTGCGACTGATAAGCCATTGATTGTAATTGGAAATATCGCCCCTCTCCCCAGCCCTCTCCCACAAGGGGCGAGGGGATTTGGCGTGGCAACTGGGGATGGTATTGAGGTTTTACAGCAACACAGTGCTAAATCTTCCACAAATAATTTAAACCCAAATAACACCACAAAGGTGCCCCCTCTCCCCTCGTGGGAGAGGGCTGGGGAGAGGGAGTGCGCCATTCAAACACCAGAAGTTTTCATTCCAATCGCCACGCCTGGCTTAGATTGCGGCGGCACGTTGTTTCGCGTGGATTCAGCTGTGATTTTGCCTTTGAAGAAAATTCGTGACACTGATTTACCGACCTTGAGCGAAGTTGTGAGCCAAATTGAGGCGTTGCTATGAGGTTAGCCTACACCCTCTACCGTCATTCCCGCGAAAGCGGGAATCCATTTTTGTCACAACCTTTTAAAACCTCAATGGATTCCCACTTTCGCGATAATGACGGAAGTGGAAGTTTTTGGTATTAGCAAATGATTACGCTACTTAAAAACGGTAAATTATACGACCCCGCGCACAATAAAAATGGCGTGGTGGAAGATATTTACATCCGTGACGGACGCATCATCGCCAAACCAAATACCGCCGAAAAAATTAATCAAACGGTTGATTTAACAGGAAAAATTGTGATGGCTGGCGCGATCGATATGCACAGCCATATTGGCGGCGGCAAGGTAAATATTGCGCGCATGCTGTTGCCAGAGTTTCGGCAATATTCAGAACCTGAAGCGCATATTTGCACGCCGAATTGTAGCCATAATGCGACTTATCTTTCAACCCCAACCACCACCGAAACAGGCTTTCGCTATATTGAAATGGGTTATACCGCTGCGTTTGAACCTGCTATTTTGCCGATTAACGCCCGCCAAGCGCATTTGGAGATGGCCGACACGCCGATGATAGATAAAGGCGGCTACGCCATGTTGGGCAATGATGATTATTTTTTACGATTACTAGCCAGCAAAGCCGACCAAAAAATAATCAACGATTACGTCGCATGGACGCTCGCAGCCACGCAAGCCATCGGCATTAAAGTGGTAAATCCTGGCGGCATTTCAGCGTTTAAATTTAATCAACGTCGCTTAAATTTAGACGAAAATAATGTGCATTATCAAGTTACGCCGCGCGATATTTTGAAGTCGTTAAGCCGCGCTGTGAACGAGCTAGGCATTGCAAAACCACTGCATGTGCATTGCAATAACCTTGGCGCGGCAGGCAATTTTCAAACCACGTTGGACACCATGCAAGCTTCGGACGGCGTGCCTATGCACCTCACGCACATTCAGTTTCACAGCTACGGGCTAGAAGGCGATAAAAAGTTTTCATCCGCCGCTGCGCAAATCGCCGAGGCGCTGAATAAAAATAGACACATCACCGCCGATGTGGGCCAAATTTTATTCGGCCAAACCGTTACTACTTCTGGTGATTCTATGATGCAGCACCTAAATGCGCGCCATGCCAGCCCGAAAAAATCGGTGATTATGGATATTGAATGCGATGCAGGTTGTGGCGTAGTGCCGTTTAAATACCGTGACCAGAATTATGTAAACGCGCTGCAATGGGCAATTGGTTTGGAGCTTTTTTTGAGCGTGGATGACCCGTGGCGCATATTTCTCACCACCGATCACCCCAACGGCGCGCCGTTTACCAGCTACCCGCATTTGATTCGTTTGTTGATGGATAAAACGTTTCGTAACGAGGCCTTTGCAAAATTAAATCTAGACGCGCAAGCCATGAGCAATTTGCCAAGTTTGACGCGCGAATATTCGCTTTACGAAGTT
>JANOYU010000001.1:0-21825 GCA_031429035.1 Methylophilaceae bacterium | reverse complement strand
GTGGAGAGATTCGAACTCCCGACATCCTGCTCCCAAAGCAGGCGCGCTACCAGGCTACGCTACACGCCGAAGGGCAGAAATATAGCGCAAACAGGGCATTTGGTCAATTCTTATATGTTAAAATGCCGCTTTATTTCAAATTAAAGTTTAAATTGCAAGTATGACAGCACAAATAACTGCCAAAATTATCGACGGTAAAGCCATAGCAGAAGCGCTGCTTAATAACATCAAATCTAAAATTGATGCCCGCATTGCCACAGGCAAGCGCACGCCTTGCTTGGCGGTAGTGCTGGTGGGTGCGGATGCAGCTTCGGCTATTTACGTGCGTAACAAACGGTTGGCTTGCGACAAAGTAGGCATTCAATCTATTGCGCACGAACTGCCCGCTAGCATTAGCGAGGCAGATTTATTTGCATTAATAGATAACATTAATAATGACCCAGCAATCGACGGTATTTTGGTGCAATCGCCATTGCCGCAGCATATTAATGAAGATAAGTTGATTGAGTTTATTAGCGTTGATAAAGACGTAGACGGATTTCACCCTTACAACATAGGCCGTTTGGCGTTACGTCAGCCCACATTACGCTCTTGCACGCCGTTTGGGGTGATTAAAATGTTGCAAGCATCTAGTATTGAATTGATGGGGCTAGATGCCGTCATTATTGGTGTTTCTAACCATGTAGGACGGCCAATGGCGCTAGAGTTATTATTGGCTGGCTGCACGATTACTAGTTGCCATCGCCATACTAAAGATTTGGCAGGCAAAGTAAAAAGTGCCGATTTGGTGGTTGTGGCAGCAGGTAAGGCTGGCCTGGTGCAAGGCGATTGGATAAAGCCTGGCGCGATTGTGGTGGACATTGGTATTAACCGTTTGGCCGACGGCAGCCTTTGTGGTGATGTCGATTTTAATGCCGCAAAAACGCGTGCCAGCTTTATCACGCCAGTACCCGGCGGCGTGGGCCCAATGACAGTCGCTACACTAATGGAAAATACCTTGTTAGCCCTTGAATTAAAAGAGAAAAATTAAGCATAAAATTAGTTTTGCACATCATAAAAAATAGGTGTACACTCGCGCGTTAATAAAAATTAATAACCTTTTAACTTAACTTTATGGCGCAATATTTGCTGCGTCTTTTAGACTGAATTGAGTTGGATTACAACATGGCAGAAGTACTAACCAAAGCATTTACCCCTTATCAGCCAAAGCCTGATGAGGAATACATGAACAAACATCAACTTAATCATTTTCGCGCAATTTTAAATGGCTGGAAAAGTGAGCTTAGCCATGATATCGACAAAACCGTGCACACCATGCAAGATGAAGTGACTAGCTTTGCTGACCCAAACGATCGCGCCAGTCAAGAAAGTGACATGGCGCTAGAGTTACGTAACCGCGACCGCGAGCGCAAGCTGATTAAAAAAATCGACGAAACCTTGCGCAATATTGATGCAGGTGAATACGGTTATTGCGAAGGCTGCGGCGTAGAAATTGGCCTTAAACGTCTAGAAGCACGCCCAACCGCCACACTTTGCATTGATTGTAAAACGCTAGATGAAATGCGCGAACGGCAAGTTGCTAAATAATTACTTTTGATCATTTACATAACACAGTGGTCAATAGCCGCAAGCCGTCACTTGCGGCTATTTGCTTTTTATAAGTACTAAAGCCATATTTTCAATAAATAATAATAGCGTTCAATAATAACAATGGTTTAGGGATAACAGTAGTGCCACAAAAAAATAAAATTTTTATTGCTACTTTTTGGGTAATGTTAATTTTTGGCCTAAGTTTGCTGTTAAGACTGGGCTCTAATTTAATTGTCACTAGATTGCTAGAACCCCAAATTTTTGGCGTAATGGCGGTTGTAAACGTGGTGATATTTGGCATTGCCATGTTTACTGACATGGGTTTATGGGCCTTTGTAGTGCGCCATAAAACACCAGAAGACCAGCATTTATTAAATGTGGTATGGACCTTACATATTTTAAGAGGCTGGTTTATGTTCCTTATTATATTGTTATTGGTGCTTTTGTTATATTTAGGTAATCAATACCTGCCTAGCTACTTTCACGGTGTTTACAACGATTCTCGCTTACCTTTATTGATTTTAATTGCAAGTACGGGCGCTGTAATGGCAGGCTATAAGTCGCTGGCATCGCCAATTATGAGTTTAAAGTTTGATTTACGTAAACTAGAGCTGATTGAGCTGATGTCTCAATTTGCTGGGGTGGTAGTGATGCTTATTTGGGTGTGGTTATACCCCTCTATTTGGGGCTTGCTTTCAGCGGGCTTGGTGTCAACGCTTGTAAGTACTTTTTCAAGTTATTATTTTTTTCCTTATCGCCATAAATTAGTGTGGGATAAAAAAATCGTCAGCGAGGTGTTCCACTTCAGTAAATGGATTGTCATTGCGTCTGCACTAACGTATTTATTCTCGCAAGGCGACAAGCTATTTTTTGCGGGTAAAATTACTGCTGCAGAGTTAGGTGTATACAGTATAGCGTTTATGTTGGTTGGCACATTGACCTCTGCCACACAAATGCTTGCTGAAAAAATTGTGTTTTCCGTATTTGCCACTTTAGTACATGGTGATAGGCAAATTTTAAAAAATAAATATTATAAAGTTCGCTTATATTTAGATACGCCCATCTTTTTTGCGGTAGGGATGTTCATCGCACTAGGCCCATTTATTGTAAATCTGTTGTACGACACACGCTACATCGAGGCTGGATGGATGTTTCAAATACTCATGGTGTCAGTCATAGGACACACGCTATCCTTGGTTTCTATGGAATGCTTGTCTGCATTATCAATCACCCAAGTGAGAATGTGGGTGATGTTGATTCGCACTGTAGGCTTATTTATAGGGTTGCCCATCTTTTTTAATTTATATGGACTGCATGGTGCAATTTGGGTCATTGCGTTAAATGTGTGGTTATCACTGCCTTTGGTCTATTGGACCTTGGCAAAAAATCAGGTATTTTCATTTTTTAAAGAGATAAGAATGCTGCCAATGATTGCAATAGGGTATGCTTTTGCAAAACTGGTTACTGCAATTTTTATTTAATATAATTAAACTTTTGTACCAAGCCTATATTTATTAACATGCCAAATTTTTTTGCATATCTAGTTTTCTTTAGTTGGCCACTGGTTGTCATGTGGTTGTTAAAGCGTCGCCAAACTGGCTTGGCAATTTTTACTGCTATCGCTTTGGCAAATATTGCGCTGCCTTTTGCTTTTTCAGTCGATTTACCGCTAATGCCACCACTAGATAAAGAAACGATTACCTCGTTATCTCTGCTATTTTTTTTGTTTCTGTTTAGAAGAAAATTTCAGGTGTTTAAACCGGGTTTGGTCACCATGATGATTGTTGGCTATTTTTTAGTGGCAATTATTTCGGTAGAGCTAAATACTGATGCGGTGATGGTGAAAGGCAGGTTTTTACAAGGACTTACTCATTATGATGCTCTATCTAACGTGATTAGAATGTTTTTATGGATGACGCCATTTTTTCTTGGTAGACATTTTTTAAATAACATAAAAGATACCGAAACCATTTTTAAAGCACTTGTGCTGATGGCCTTATTTTATACCTTGCCCATGTTGATAGAGCTAAGAATGAGCCCACAAATACATAACTGGATATATGGTTATGGACCAACTGATTTCATGCAACAAGTTAGAGAAGGTGGCTACAGACCGATTGTGTTTATTGGGCACGGGCTAGGTTTAGCATTTTGGTTCTCTACTTGCGTCATTGCGGCATTTGCATTAAATAAGAACAAGGTACGCGTGCCTTGGCTGTCAGGAACAAAGCTAATCGTCTATTTAATGTTTATTTTACTGCTGTGTAAAACATGGTCTGCTTTAGGGTATGCAATTTTTGCTATCTTTTGTATTTCTAAAATATCACCCAGTAAGCAAGTGAAATGGTCGCTGCTATTAGCTACGCTGATTTTAATTTACCCTATTTCTAAAACCTCTGGTGTGTTTCCGGGTGATGAAATTGTGAGCAAAATTTACGAATTTAATGCCGAGCGCGCGCAATCATTGGAGTATAGGTTTCAAAACGAAGATGCATTGCTAACTCATGCGCTCGAAAGGCCCTACTTTGGCTGGAATGGCTGGGGTAGAAACCGCATGTACGATGAATATGGTAAAGATATTACTGCCACCGACGGTAGATGGATTATTGAGTTTGGCGTACATGGCGCAATGGGATTTATATTTTATTATGTCATTTTGTTGCTGCCTTTGTATTATGCGGCGCGAAATATTAACTTCATTGAGGACCCAAAGGATAAAGTATATTTTGCTGCGTTGGCTTTAATTTTGGCGATTGGCATCATTGATTCTGTTCCCAATTCTGGTATGGTGGCGATGCACTTTTTGCTTGCAGGCGCCTTACTAGGTCAGGCGGAATATGTAAAAAAACAAAAATATTTGCTTAAAAATGAAAAAACAGAATCAAATAAAAAATGAAAAAACTAGTTTAGTTGTAGGCTATGTTGCACCAGGCTGGCCGCTAAGCGATTTCCCCAATGGTATTGTGGCTTATATTCAAAATATTGTTGCTGGATTAAACCTTGCTGAACTAGACCTTAAAATTACGGCAGTCATTCTTGCTAGAGTCTTAAAAGAGGTCAGTTCGGATGACCATGTCATCAATTTATCAAATTACAACACGCCTAAACCCCCGCTGCAAAAATTGCTAGATAAAGTGCTGTATAAAATTAAATTACCTTTTATACAATCTATCATCTATGCAAGAACTGCCGCATATTTAGCAAAAAATCAGTATTTAGCTGTGCAGCAATCTAAAATGCCTATAGACATTTTAGAGATGGAAGAATCGTTTGGTTTTGCTGGATTTTTAACAAAAATATGCAAGGTGCCTGTGGTGGTTCGCTTGCATGGGCCTAATTTTTTGGTTGGTCCCTATATTAATGTGCAGCTAGACGAAAACTTTAAATTAAGAGTCTTGTACGAAGGTAAAGCGATAAAAAATACGCACGGAATCACTTCGCCCAGCTTGGATGTGCTGGAAAAAGTGAGAGCTTATTATGGGTTAGCACTACCCAATGCACGCGTGATTCCCAACCCTGTGTCGTCGGTAGCACCAAATAAAAGGTGGCAATATCGTACCGATTGTAAACCATCTATTTTGTTTGTGGGCAGGTTTGATTCTGTAAAAGGCGGCGACCTAATATTAGAAGCCTTTCGATTGCTAGCACTCAATAATCAAGACATGGTACTTTACTTTGTGGGCCCAGATAGCGGCTTGGTGCTTAACGGGCAGCTCATTTATTTTAAAGAATACTTAGACCGATTTATAGTTGATGAGCACATCAATAAGCGCATTCATTTTTTAGGCCATTGCGATAGTGAAAAAATTGCACAGTTAAGAAAAGATGCATTAATTACTGTTTTTCCATCACGTTATGAAAATTTCCCTGTTTCGTTATTAGAGGCTTTGGCAGCAGGTTGTCCAACTGTAGCAACCGCAGTTGGTGGTATAAAAGAAATTATCATTAACGATTATAATGGATTACTTGCAGAATCTGAATCTCCGCAAGATATCGCTGATAAGGTATTGGCGCTAATTGATAACCCTGCAAAAATGCAGTTATTATCTAAAAATGCTATCGAAGATTGTAATAAAAGATTTTCGCCCGAAGTGGTTGCAGCACAAACAGTTGATTACTATCAGTCTGTTTTAGCTAGAGTTAGATAGCAGTATTTGGATATTAAGAATAGGGTAAACGATGGCAATACTGATTACAGGCGGTGCAGGCTACATTGGTTCTCACACTTGTTTGCAATTACTCGCGGCAGGTCAAAAAATTGTTGTTGTCGATAATTTATCTAACAGCTCGCAAGAGGCGCTGCATCGGGTAGAGAAAATTACGGGTCAAAAAATTCACTTTATACAAGCAGATATTCGCGATAAAACCGCCCTGCGCGCTATTTTTAAGGCGCACACTATTAACGCCGTAGTGCATTTTGCGGGCTTAAAAGCAGTAGGTGAATCGAACGATAAGCCACAGTTGTACTATGACAACAACGTCTCTGGCAGTCTGAATTTATTTGAGGTAATGGCAGAATGTAATGTTAAAAATATCGTATTTAGCTCTTCTGCCACGGTCTATGGAGACCCAGTAAAAGTACCAATTAGTGAGGACTTTCCACTAAGTGCCACCAACCCTTATGGCCGCACCAAACTAATGATTGAAGATATTCTGCGTGATATACACAAATCTGATAGTAGTTGGCGCATTGCAATTTTGCGCTATTTTAACCCAATAGGCGCGCACAGCAGCGGCCAAATTGGCGAAGACCCAAATGGTATTCCAAACAATCTTCTGCCTTATGTGGCGCAAGTTGCGGTGGGCCGCTTGGCCAAATTACGCGTATTTGGTAATGATTACGCCACGCACGATGGCACGGGCGTGCGTGATTATATTCATGTGGTGGATTTAGCCGATGGGCACGTGGCAGCACTAGAATACTTAACACAAAAACAAGAACTGATTACCGTTAATCTTGGCACTGGTATTGGCTATAGCGTGTTAGATGTTGTTAATGCTTTTGCAAAAGCAAGTGCCAAAAATATACCTTATGAAGTATTGCCTAGGCGCGCTGGCGATGTGGCAATTAACTATGCCGATGCCAGCGAGGCACGGCGCTTATTAGGCTGGCAGGCAAAAAGAAATTTAGATGAAATGTGTGCCGATACGTGGCGCTGGCAATCTAGCAACCCAAACGGATTTAAGTAACATAAAGCTAAAATGAAAAAGCCTTACATCGCTGTAAGGCTTAATCTAATTGGTGGCCGGAGCGGGAATCGAACCTGCGACACGCGGATTTTCAATCCGCTGCTCTACCGACTGAGCTATCCGGCCAACGTGCAAAAACATAACTTTATTTGCAAGTCGCGCATTATAGCAAACTTAAACATTTATAGGCATATTCGACGCAATTAAATTATAGCTAGGGTGGTAAAACCAAATTAATTGCACTATAGTATGCATATACGGTATGTTTATAGTGCGTTAATAAACGTTATCGTCTTTAAATAAAATCAACAAGGAGCGCGCAATGGGCATGTTTTCATTTATTAAAGAGGCAGGCGAAAAATTATTTGGTATTGGTGAGGCAAAAGCAACAGAAGAGGTTGCGAAAAAAGACCCTACACCGGTCAATGTAGATGCGGCTAATCAAGCTGCTGCGAATGCAATTGCCAATTATGTGGCTAAAATGAATTTAACTGCAGATGGTTTAGATATTGGTTTTGATGGCGCATCGGGCACGGTAATAGTACAAGGAATGGCCGATACACAAGAAACCAAAGAGAAAATTTTGCTGTGCTGCGGCAATGTGGCGGGCGTGGAGCATGTGCAAGATCAATTGGGCGTGACATCTAGCGAGGCTGAGCCAGTATTTTACACCGTAGTTCGTGGCGATACTTTATCTAAAGTTTCAAAAGAATATTACGGTAACGCTAACTTATACAACAAAATTTTTGAGGCCAATCGCCCCATGTTGTCGCACCCAGATAAAATTTATCCAGGCCAAATGTTGCGTATTCCACCGCAGTAGTTTAGTTTAATTTTAACCACAGATTTTATAAAAAAGAGGAGTTTTAATATGAATACATTTTTACGTGCATTATTAGCAGGTGTTTTTGCAGTAACATTGCTTGCTGGTTGTAACAAGTCAGACGAAGCGGTTGATAACATGAAAAGCGAAATGGGCGAAGCCGTAGACGCAACTAAAGAGGCTGCGGGTGCGGTAGCTGCAGATACTAAAGAAGCGGTAACAGATGCTGCAAAAGACGCGGCTGCTGCCACTACAGAGGCGGCGGCTGATGCCAAAGAAGAAGCGATTGATGCCATACAAGCTGCAAAAGACGCTGCTGCTGCCGAAGCTGCAAAATAATTAGTTTTTAGTATTTAAACCCGCAAAGCTAAACGGTTTTGCGGGTTTTTCATTTACACTCTAGCCATGCAAACTTTCCAAATAACGCCGCCAGATAGCAGCTTAAAATTAGCGCTGCAGCATAAGATTAACCAAAAAACCAAGCCACTTGGTGCATTAGGCCGTTTGGAAGAAATTGCGCTGCAAATTGGCTTAATTCAAAACACACTCACACCAACATTAAACAAGCCTGCAGTGCTCGTATTTGCTGGCGATCATGGCATTGCCACAAGTGGCGTCAGCCCTTATCCGCAGGCGGTAACTGCGCAAATGGTACATAATTTTTTAACGGGTGGCGCGGCCATTAATGTATTTGCCAAGCAAAATAATATGGCTTTACGCGTGATAGATGCGGGCGTTAATCACGTTTTTGAGCGGCATGCAGATTTGATTAATGCCAAAATTAGCATAGATAATAGTCAAAACGGTACTGCTAATTTTTTTCATGCACCCGCCATGTCACAAGCGCAATGTCAGCAAGCGCTTACACGCGGCGCAAGTCTTGCAAAGGCAGAGATAAGCGCAGGCAGTAACGTGCTGGCATTTGGTGAAATGGGCATCGCCAATACTTCGTCTGCCAGCTGTTTAATGAGCGTGCTTTGTGCTTTTCCCGTTGAGCAATGCGTAGGTCGTGGTACAGGTTTAGATGATGTGGGCTTAGCTAAAAAAACTGAAATTTTAAAACAAGCCATTGCGCATCATGCATTACCAGCAGGCGATGCGCTGCAAGTATTGGCTACTTTTGGCGGCTTTGAAATTGCCATGATGGCAGGGGCGATGTTGGGCGCAGCAGAGAAAAAAGCGGTATTGATTATTGATGGATTTATTGCCACCGCTGCATTATTGGTAGCCGCTAAAATGCAGCCCAATATTTTGCACTATTGCGTATTTGCGCATTGCTCTGGCGAAGTTGGGCATCGCAAATTATTAGATTATTTAGGCACAAAGCCGTTGCTAGATTTAGGCATGCGGCTGGGTGAAGGCACAGGCGCAGTCTTGGCGTATCCGCTAGTGCAGGCAGCCGTTAATTTTTTAAACGACATGGCCAGTTTCGAATCGGCAAGTATCAGTGAGAAAACCTAATATGCAAAAACAATGGCAATACTTTTTGTTAGCGGTGGGTTTTTTTACACGTATTCCTGTGCCCAGCCAGCTCAATTTTCAAGAGTCAGATTTAAACCATTCGGTTAAATATTTCCCGCTGGTTGGCTTGCTGATTGGATTGCTGGCTGCCTTAGTTTTCTATCTGTTGGGCCAAGTTTTACCGCACAGCATCGCTATACTCATTAGCATGGCAGTCACTATTTTTGCCACAGGTGCCTTTCATGAGGACGGCTTGGCAGATAGCGCAGATGGCCTTGGTGGTGGCTGGGGGCGAGAGCAAGTGCTTACTATTATGCAAGATTCTCGACTAGGCACTTATGGCGCCGTGGCGCTATTTTTTGTGCTTATGCTAAAGTTTCAGCTGCTTAATAGCATGCATGCAGATATGGTGGCGCTGGCTTTAATTTGCGCACACCCATTAAGCAGGCTAACTGCTGTGTGGCTAATGGCATCGCTGCCGTATGCCAAAACTAACGCTAATCAAAGCAGCAAAGCAAAACCGCTGGCAACACAAATTTCGCGTCAAGATTTTTGGCTTGCTAACTTGTTTGGTTTATTGCCTGTGCTACTGCTGAGTTGGCTAATTTATATTGCTACCACGGGTTATTGGCAGCTAGCACTGGGCTATATTTGCTTGCTGGTGGGCGCTGTTGGCGCGGGTTGGCTTTGGTGGTTAGCGCTACTTAAGCGCAAACTTGGCGGCTACACTGGCGATACTTTGGGCGCCATGCAGCAAATTAGTGAGGTGATGTTTTACTTAGCATCGCTCACTTGGCTGCAATTTATAGATGCTTTAGTAGTATGAAATTAACGCCATGAAAATAACGCTAGTCCGCCATACCTCGTTACAAATTGCGCCTGGCATTTGCTATGGCCAAAGCGATATTGATGTAGGCGAAAATTTTTGGGTTGAGGCAAATAATTTAAAAACTAAGCTGGCCGAAACGCAATTTGATGCGATATATACCAGCCCATTGCAACGCTGCGTTAAGCTGGCAGCGGCGCTTAATTTGGGCCAGCATAAAGAAGACGCGCGCTTAATGGAGCTGCATTTTGGCGATTGGGAAACGCAAGCATGGGATGATATTCCGCGCGATATTTTTGACGTATGGGCGCACGATTACGCAAACCTTGCACCGCCCAATGGCGAAACTTTTGGCCAACTGCAACAACGCGCGCTGCATTTTTTAGATGAAATGAAGCAGCAACATGCAGGCAAACATATATTAATTGTTTCGCATGGTGGGCTAATTCGCGCGCTGTTGGCGCATGTGTTGAATATGGAACTGAAAGGTTTGTTCAGATTTAATATCGATTATGCCAGTGTGACTGAGCTAGATTTTAAAGATAAAGTGCCAAAACTTAATTACGTGAATTTATAAGTTTTTATGCGAGAGCATTTTCAATGCTCTGGAAGCCAATATCCATGCGGTCTACAGAGCATGCAAAAAATAGTGTTATTTAATTTAACTGACTTCTATCGTTTCGCCAAAGCATTCTACGCGTTGACCTTTACGGATTTTTGCGGTTTTGCGCAACTCAATTACGCTGTCTACCGTTACGTTTCCATCTGCCACAAATAGTTTGCCTTGGCCGCCACTTTGCGCAATGCCTACGGTTTTTAGCAAATCGCACAGCGCAATATATTCACCTTTTAATTCAAATTTCATTTTAGCCCTTTAGCGTTAATGGTAAGCCAGCCGCCACAAATGTCACTTTATCTGCGATGGCCGCAACAGCTTGGTTCAAGCGGCCTTGCGCATCTTGAAACTGCCGATTAATTTCGCCCAGTGGCACAATGCCCATGCCGACTTCGTTACTGACTAAAATAATATCTGCGTTCAATGTTGGCAATGTTTGCAAAAACTTTTCACGCTCAAGCTGCCAATCTACGCCCTCAGGCGGCACGCATTCTGGGCAAATACACTGCGCCAGCCACAATGTTAAACAATCAACTATCACACAATGTTTATTAGGAGAAATTTTAGGTGCTCCAGAAGCCGCATGAATATTGGCTTGCAGGGCAGCACCTAAAAGATGTGGAACTTCGATAAGTTGCCAATCGCTAGGTCGCCTGTCTTTATGGTGCTGTACGCGCGCCTTAAATTCGTCGTCATATACTTGCGCAGTGGCCATGTAGGTGACGGGTAAATTACTTTCTATCGCCAACTTTTCTGCGTAAGCACTTTTGCCACTGCGTGCGCCGCCTAAAATTAAATGAATGCTCATAAGCTACTCCAACCATTTTCCATGAGCATTTCGTCTAAGGTTTTCTCAGTTGTCCAACCCGTTTCAACCAACATAGGTTCTTTGTAAAAACTATGCACATGCCCCAAACACAACACTGCAATTGGCTTGGCGCCCTCTGGCATGTGCAGCAAATTCGCCAATTTAACTGGATCGAATATCGAAACCCACCCCATACCCAAGCCTTCTGCGCGCGCTGCCAGCCACATATTTTGTATGGCGCAACTAACGCTGGCAATGTCCATCTCTGGCAGCGTACGGCGGCCAAAAATATGTTTATCCCTATCATTACATAGCGCAGCCACTAGCACCTCGCCACACGTTAAAATACCTTCCACTTTTAATTTTAAAAATTCTGCCATGCGCGCAGTGGTTTCAACATCATCTATTGCTTGCGCGGTATTCGCACGTTCTTCATCTACTAATTGGTGAATTTGTTTGCGTAAATCTAAATTGCTAATGCGAATAAAACGCCACGGCTGCATCAGCCCTACGCTGGGCGCATGGTGCGCGGCTTGCAATATTTTTTGTAAAATTTCTGGCGCAACAGGAGTGGCTAAAAAGTGCCGCATATCACGCCGCTCGGCAATCACTCTATAGATTGCCGTTTGCTCTTGCTCGGTGTAAGAATGCACATTTTTCATATTTGGTGGTAAAAAAGCCGCTATCAAAAGCGGCTTTTGTCGTTTTCTATATTTAAACTTTAAAAATCTCAGCAGGTTTTACACTTCGCACAAGTGCTACCACCATCAACACTAAACCAAAATAAGCGGCATTTACCCCCATCCAATTCGGTAAATAGTTCCAACCATGTTGCATTGATTCAATTACGCCATTGGCTGGAAAGCGGCCAGAGAACAAATAATAGGTTTGTGTAGAAACCACAAACGCTACAAAAGTTGCGCCCAAACTTACCGCCCCAAAGCGCAATAGTGAAAATGCATTGGCTTGCTTACTTAGCCAAACGCCGCCAAACCACAGCGCCGCGTAGCTAGGAATCAAACCCCAATAACCATTGGTCAGGCAAAAACCTTGCGCTGGGTCAATAGCTGCCGCACCAAAATCAATAAAGGTAGCTAAAGCAAAAAGCGCCGCAAACCAAGCCCAACGTTTTAGCAATAAGCCACCCAATAAAAATAGCACCAAACTAGCGTCTGGCAATGATACTTGCGTAAGTACGTGGCTGCCGCGCGTAAGCAACATGGCAAACGTAATGCTAGCGGCAATTAATAGCGGTTTGGTGAGTGTTGATAGATTCATAGCTTTCTCCAATTTCATGATGACATCATAACATTTTTTTAAAAATCTGCCCTTAAACCCACACGCCAAGTGCGCACAAAATCGACAGGGTAAATAGCATCATCAGCTACTTGCAATGAGTTTTCATGCTCAAAAATGTTATTAACTGCTGCAAATATTTGTGCTTTTTTGTAGCGATAACTGACCGCAAGATTAGTGGACTCGTAAT
Source organism: Methylophilaceae bacterium (assembly GCA_031429035.1). GTDB lineage: Bacteria > Pseudomonadota > Gammaproteobacteria > Burkholderiales > Methylophilaceae > Methylotenera_A. The sequence goes on along the minus strand of JANOYU010000001.1, from coordinate 9,025 downwards.
GACCTTGTTTTTGCGTGGCATTATTTGTAAAGTCGTTAAAGGCGTAGGTTGAATCGCGCCATGCATGACTTAGATTAATATTGCCAGCATCTAAAAATTTATAATTTAAGTTTGTCGTAATTGCGTGCTTAGGCACGCCTGGCAAATTATTGCCATTAACTGCGCCAGCAAAATCTTTTTCACGGTCAATAATGGCGCGCGTATACGTGTAAATTAACCCTGCGCTTAAATCATCATTAAAATTAAAATGATCTTGTAGCTCTAAGCCATATTTATGTGAGGTATCAATATTTGTGTTGGTAAAGGTGAGTGAGTTAAAGTAGATTTCATCTTTTAAATCTGCACGAAAAGCGGTAATTTTTAGACGATTTTTATTAGCGGTGTGGTTTAAACCAATGTTCAATGTTTTAGCGATTGCGGGCTCAATAAACGCATTAAACGTACCAAAAAAGGTAAAAAATCTATCGATATCTGGCGCTTGATACGCTTGGTTATAATTGGCAAACGCAGTTAGTTCTGGGTTAAAGCGATAGTTAACGCCAATGTCCCACGCGTTTAAATTTTCAGAATCTGATAGCTTGGTTCCTGGTGTTGGCGCATAGCGATAGTTTACTTTCTCGCTGCGGGCGCCTGCTGAAACCGTCAACGCATCAGACAGCCAAGTTGGTTGATATTCGGTATGAATAAAAACTGCTTTATTATCTTTAGTGGTTGTATTGCTCGTACTTTTACGGTCGCCATCAAAGGTTTGCACGCCTCCAATCACGCTAAGTTCATCGCCGCTGTAAGTTAAAGCAATGTCATTAGAATCATAATCGTAAAAAGATTCTGAGAAAAAATTAACAAACTCAGAGCGCTTATCTTCTCTAAAATGCGTAGCTTTAAGTTTAAATTTTGGCGTAATATCGTACTCCATGCCAACTCGCCATTGGTCAACATCATAATCTTGCTCGGTGTATTGATTGCCAGAGTTTTGACGTGGGTTTTGCTTAAATTCTGCTTCACTTAAAGTACCAACGTAGTAAGTATTCACTCGCGCGCTGGTGCCTTCTAAGATAAAGCGTAAATTATCGGTAGGCTTAATTTTTAGCTTCACGTTTTGTGTGTTATTGGCAAATTTATCTTTATCGCCATTGACATCTTTTTTGCCAAATCCATCGTGGCTGTCGTGCGCAAGGCTTGCAGATAAATCAATATATTGTTCTGAAATGCCAGCATTAATATAAGCGTTTTTTTGGCCAAAGTTGCCTAGCGAGCTACTTACTGTGACGCCAGTTTTATTTTTGGTATAAATTTGTATGCTGCCTGCCATCGCACCATCACCATAAACCACAGAGCCACTACCTTTGCTAATCTCTATGCGCTCAATATTACCAAGTGGAATTGCGCCAATCAGTTGCGGCGATAAATCAATATTATTTAAACGCTGACCATCTACCGTAATGGCAATATTTTGAAAGCCATTTTCGCTGCCATAACCACGCATATCGATGCTTGGAGAAGCTTTGTTGCCAAAGTTTGGCAACACGGTAACAGAAGATTGCTGCGCTAAATAATCATATAGCGTTGCAGCGCCCGAGGCTTCTATTTGCTTGGCGGTATGAATTTCTGAAGCGTAAGTGGTTTCAGTGTCTTTATGTTCAAAACGGTTAGCCTTAACAGTGACTTCTTCTAACTCAATATTTTCGGCTGAATAACTGGGTGTTGCAAATGCAAGCACGACTGATTGCGCAAGTAGGCTTGCGATAATTTTTTTAGACATGATGTTTCCCTAAATTACATGCGTCCCCGCATGTAGATTTTTTAAGCTTTTATTTAAAAAAGCTTGGCTTAAATGAACTAGGGAATACAGAAAGATAATAAAGACGAAAATTGCGCGCAAATAAATGAATATTTGCTGCAGCTTTTGGTCACCGTCACCCCGCGGCATTGCCTAGCTTGCCTTAACATTAAGGCGTAAATTGCTAGGCCGGTCTCCGGGCTTGTATGACATGGCTGCAAGCCAATATCTATGCGCCTTCCCGAGCATACTTAATAATTAAATTAAATTAAGTTTAGCTCAGTGGCTATTTGCATAGCTATTTGATTAAATCAAGTCACACTTACCGTTGCGGGGGCAGCATAGGCATTATTTTATGTCGAAGACAAAAAACGCACCTATTTCCCAGTTTCACTGTGTTTATTATTAATAAATAAACAGCAGCACCTAACAACTAAACTTGATTATAGCTGTATATGTGCTGCTTTCTTGCCTTTGCGCGATTATTTTTTAAACAACAACATGGCGAAACATATTAAATTACTTTGAATAACCCACCTTAGCTATTGACTATAATGAATTTTTTAATTTATAGTGAGTGTATGGAAGCTGATTTAAAAAGTTTAGAGGAAAAAATTTCCAAACTGGTCTCTTTGTGCGGTAACTTGCGCGAGGAGAACGGTCAATTGCGTGTTGATTTATCGGCAGCGCAACAAAAAACGGATGCCTTGAAAAACAATATGTTGTTAGCCAGCAATAAGCTTGAGGCTTTATTGCAAGCGGTACCGCAATCAGAGGATATTGAATGAGTGTAGTAAAGTCTGTCGATGTATCGATTATGGGGCGCGAATTTACGGTAGCGTGCACCGATGAAGAGCGCGATGGTTTGCTTAACGCGGTCAGTTATCTCGATAAAAAAATGCATGATATTCGCGACTCTGGCAAGGTTGTTGGGCTAGATCGCATCGCCATTATGGCGGCGCTTAATTTGTCTCACGAGCTACTCAACACCAAAACAGGCGATGTTGACATCGGCGATTATAAGCGTAGGATAAGTGTCATGCAGAATCAAATTGATGAGGCGATGGCAGCGCAAAGTAAGTTGTTGTAATTAAGTAATAACAACTAAAGTTTTTCATCATTTCGTCACACCTTCGTTCTAACATTCGATCTTGTTTTCTGTGGTGTTGCTTGAGTCTAAATTCCTTGAACTAGTTTTTGTTATAGGTTTCAGCCACTCGAGTTGCGGTGTGAGCGCTCTAAATTGGGTTATCTTTTAAGATGCCCTTGGCGAGTGAACCTAATGCGCTTTAGGTTGTTACCACCTGGACTTTTTTGGTTCAGGATTAACGGCTCAGGCAACACCACAGAAAATAGGTTTTGATTTTAACGCGAAATTTCTGCGTTGTTTTTCACTTGTCGTACTGTTTGCGCTCAAACGCCTTGAACTCTCACGTTAAAATTCAAAACCGCGTCTTATTGAAATTTTGTTTATTCAATATAAATTACAGCGCCGTCATTCAGAGCGCAGCGAAAGAATCCAGTTTTTAGTTGCCAAATCATTGAGGCTTGGTTTTAATTAAAAACAATATTTTAATATGCCTGCAACCCGCATGGATATTGCCTCGCAGGCCAGTACTATTCGACGCTTAATATAAAAAACTAGCGCAATTCGTGATATTTCAAATCGGCTAACTCTACAATCGTTAGACATTTTTCGTGGCAGGCTTCTAAAATCACTGGCGGCGCAAAACCCGCTTCACTGGCCTCTAGCCAACGTGCTGCACAAACGCACCAGCGATCATTCGGCTTTAAGCCTTCAAACCCATATTCTGGTCGCGGTGTGCTTAAATCGTTACCGCGGCTGATTGAAAACGCTAAAAATTCCTCTGTAACCTGACAGCAAATGGTATGGCTACCAGTATCTTCTGGCCCCGTTTCGCAGCAACCGGTGCGAGTAAAACCTGTCATCGGGTTTGTGCTACATACTTGCAGCGTGGTACCTAATACGTTGCGTGCCATTATCTTTTAGTCCTAAAAATTTCTACTTCAATTATCATACCTAAAATTAAACTTAATAAAGAAAATAATCATGCATTATTGGTTAATGAAATCTGAGCCGGGCGATGTTTCCATAGATGACTTGGCCGCCATGCCCAATCAAACAGTAGATTGGTATGGCGTGCGCAATTACCAAGCGCGCAATTTTATGCGCGATGCCATGAAGCTGGGCGATGGCGTATTGTTTTACCACAGCAATTGCGAAACCCCAGGCGTGGCGGGCATTTGTGAGGTGAGCAGTTTGGCTTATCCTGACCGTTTGCAGTTTATAAAAGGTCACAAATATTTTGACGAAAAAGCCACGCAAGAAACGCCGCGTTGGTTTAATGTAGATGTAAAACTGGTACGAAAAACGCGGCTGTTAAGCTTAAAAGAAATGCGCGAAAACCCTAAACTAGAAAGCCTGCGTATCTTGCAACGCGGCAATCGTTTATCTATCACGCCAATAGAAGCTGGCGAATGGCGCACGATTATGGAATTGCTTAAATAAATACCACTATTTAAATCGATGCTCTGCAAGCCGCATGGATATTGGCTTGCAGAGGCGTTATTTTTATACGTAACAAAAAAGCCCGCAATTGCGGGCTTTTAATCAACTCAAAAAACTATTTTGCCGCATCTAAACTACCCATGCTTTTTGGGTAAGTCACAATTCCCCAAGGCAGTTTTTTATCTTCAATTTGGCCAGTTTGTATCAGCGATTCTGCATCGTAAACCAATACCGCATCACTTTTGCCGCAAGCCAATAAAATCTGTTTGTTATCTGGCGTAAAAGTAAAGTGCCAGCAACGTTTGCCTGTGGGCGCTTCTTTAAGTTTTACATAATTATCCGCGGCAAATACTTCTAATAATTGCGATTTATTGCTGGCCACATAAATATGTTTGCCACTGGCGTCATAGCTAATGCCGTAAGGTGTTTCGCCAGTTTCTACGGTACGCACAAAGTTAAAATCTTTATCTAGCACCATAAATTTATTGCCGTATTCCAACGTGGCCACATAGGTGTTGCCATCTGGTGATACTTTAATGCCGCGTGGGCGGTCGCCATACTCGTGCGTTTTAATGGTTTTTACTAATTCTCCGCTTTCAATATTGTGCACGGTGACTGTATTATCGGCCTCGTTGGTAATCACAATATTTTTGCCATCGGCAGAAAACTCAATGCCTTCAGTCTCTGGGCCGCCCGTTATATCGCGCACTTTTTCGCCTTTAACTAAATCTACTACCGCAATTTTTGCTGGAATTTTCTCTTCATCGTCATTTTCTTCTTCAGCCTTGGCCTCGGCTGAGCCTGGTTTTGGTGGCGGGCCACCTTTTGCGCTGGGCTCAGATGAAATAAATGCAAAATTGCCACGAATACGCACAAACTCTGGGTTTTTTCCAACGGGAATTTGTTGTACCACTTCGCCAGTGGCGGTATCAATCACTGAAATACTTTCGTTTTCACGCGTAGCCACAATCAGCTTTTTGCCATCATCAGTAACGCCCAAGCCACGCGGGCCAGCTGCTTTTACGTCTAGGGTTTTAGTCACTTTCATTGTGGCCAAGTCAATCACACTGACGCCACCGTCTTGGTTACTTACATAAGCCACACCTTTATTAGTGGCATCGCCAGAGGCCGCATTGGTGTTGGCTTCCAAGCCCTCTGTTTTTGCTGCATCTGTTTCTGCAGGCTTATTACATGCGCTTAAGCCTGCCATTAATGCTAGCAAGCCTAAACTGATACAGGTTTTTTTAAAATTTACGTTCATTCAATTCTCCAAAAATTCATTTACTTAATTAGTTAAAGCAAAAACTATACTAGCTAGTATATGTTAATTTGTTACGCTAAAACAATACTTTATAAGGTGACTATTTTATTATATGGCTACATACAACCAACATATGGTTAAATACAGTCACTAACCTAAAAATAATTGGTAGGCTGGGTTATCGGTTTCGTCCCAATAGGTATAACCTAAGTTTTGTAAAAATACTGCAAACTCTGCTTGCTCATTTGGTGGCACTTGCATGCCTACCAGCACGCGGCCAAAATCGGCACCGTGGTTGCGGTAATGGAACAAGCTAATATTCCAATCTTGTCCCATGTTATCTAAAAACTTCATCAGCGCACCCGGTTTTTCGGGAAACTCAAATCGATACACAACCTCATGCAAGGCCTGAGGCGCCCGCCCGCCAACCAAATGGCGCAAATGTAGTTTTGCCATTTCATTATGGGTTAAATCAATCGCATTTAAGCCTTGCGCGGCTAAATCAACAATCAGTTTTCCGATATCCGTCGCGTTGGCAATCGCCAAGCCCACAAAAATATGTGCGGCTGTGGTGTCAGAAAATCTGTAATTAAACTCGGTAATATTACGGTTGCCCAGCAACTTACAAAACGCCTTAAACGCGCCAGCTTGCTCGGGAATCGTCACCGCCAAAATCGCTTCGCGCTGCTCGCCCAGCTCGGCGCGCTCGGCCACAAAACGCAATCGGTCAAAATTCATATTGGCGCCACTTGCAATGCCAATAAGCGTTTTATTGCTAATATTATGGCGCGCGGCATATTGTTTAATGCCCGCCGTTGCTAGTGCGCCAGCAGGTTCTAAAATGCTGCGCGTGTCTTCAAACACATCTTTAATGGCTGCGCAAATTTCATCGTTATCCACTACCATCATTTCATCAACAAATTGTTGTGCCAATTTAAAGGTATGTTCACCCACTTGCTTCACGGCAGCGCCATCGGCAAACAAGCCAACTTGCTCAAGTATCACGCGCTTGCCTTGCTTTAGCGATTCGGTCATCGCTTCAGAATCCTGCGCCTCAACGCCGATGACTTTAATCTCTGGCCGAACGGATTTAACATAAGCCGCAATGCCCGCCAATAAACCGCCACCACCCACGCAGCAAAATATCGCTTCAATTGGCTCGGGGTGAGCGTTGAGGATTTCCATGCCAATCGTACCTTGACCAGCAATCACATCAGGGTCGTCATAAGGGTGCACAAAAGTGAGATTTTGTTCTTTTTCAAGCGCCAAGGCTTTTACATAGGCATCGCTGTAACTATCACCATATAAAATTACCTCCGCGCCACGGCTTTTTACTGCATCCACTTTAATGGCGGGTGTTGTTGTCGGCATTACAATTACTGCGCGACATTTTAGTTTTTGTGCGGCTAGCGCAACACCTTGCGCATGGTTACCAGCGCTGGCCGCAATCACGCCTTTTGCAAGTACATCCGCGGCCAAATTAGCCATTTTGTTATAGGCACCACGCAGCTTAAACGAGAACACGGGCTGCATATCTTCGCGCTTTAATAAAACGCGGTTGCCAATACGTGCCGATAAATTGGACTGAAATTCTAAAGGCGTGTTTTTAGCCACGTCGTACACGCGCGAATTTTCAATTTTTTGACGATAATTTATAGTCATGCGATATTTTTAAAAATGGTCTATTTTAAAATTAACTTAATGCATTGTATTATGTTGCATTATAAAGAATTTATGAAAGATAAACGAAGATGGCATTCACCCAAGACGAACTAAAACAACAAGTCGCCGCGGCGGCAGTTCAATACGTAAAAGAAGGCATTATTGGCGTGGGCACAGGCTCTACCGCTAACTTTTTTATTGAAGAGCTGGCAAAAGTAAAACACAAAATTGATGGCGCAGTCGCCAGCAGTGAAGCCACAGCCCAACGTTTACGCGCGCATGGTATTGAGGTGTTCGATTTAAACGCAGTCGATAGCATGGATATTTATGTGGATGGCGCGGATGAAATTACCGAGCATTTACACATGCTAAAAGGTGGCGGTGGTGCATTAACGAGAGAGAAAATTGTGGCGGCGGTGGCCAAAACCTTTATTTGTATTTGTGATAAAACCAAATATGTACCTGTGTTAGGCAAGTTTCCACTACCAGTAGAAGTGTTGCCAATGGCAAAAAGCTATGTAGCACGTGAGCTGGTTAAGCTAGGCGGCCAACCAAAATTGCGCGATTTCACTACTGATAACGGCAATGTGATTTTAGATGTATTTGGCTTAAATATTCCTGACCCAGTGGCGATGGAAGCGAAAATAAACCAAATCGTCGGTGTAGTGACGAATGGATTATTTGCTGCGCGCCCAGCTAATGTGTTGTTGTTGGCAACGGCAGATGGTGTAAAAACTTATAAGAAATAAGCACTTTTTAACATAAAACAATGCCTCTGGGAGCCAATGTCCATAAGGTTCCCAGAGGCATTGTTTTTAATTGAATTGTTGATACATTTTGGATTCAGTTTAGTAGGGTGTGCAAAAAGATTTATCTTGCACACCTTTTTATTGCGGTGCGCAAATACAAACCAATTTGCACACCCTATGCTCGCTAATCCGCCTTACGAGTTGTAATTTGTAAAAATAGAAACTAGGATTGCCAGTGAGTATATAAAACTACTAATAGAGCCAGCCCATAAAAACATATAAAAACGATAGATTCTTGGAGGCAAATTTTCACTGATTAAAGGAGGCTTCTCAGCATTTGCAATTAACCAAACATGCCAATATAAGGGATTTGCAGGAAAGCTTCCAATCCGTACCTTTGCAAATTTTGCAGATAATATTAAGCAAAATATTCCCAAAATAATATAAAAAAGGAGATCAGACCACTCATTTGGAATGGTTATGTTTAGCGGACTATGCCTTCTACTGTATATCGTTACATCCATAAGTGCTGACTAGGTAAGTGGTATTCTTATTTAACTTTTCTCAGGTACATACCCACTAGCGGTATCAGCACCATCACCAAAAAAGTATTTCTCGGTTTGCTCACTCAAATATTTACGCGCAGCAGGGTCGGCTAGGCTTAAGCGGTTTTCGTTTACCAGCATGGTTTGTTGTTTTAACCAGGCTGCCCATGCCTCTTTGCTTACGCTCATATAAATACGTTTGCCAAGCTCGCCTGGGTATGGGGGAAAGTCCATGCCGTCTAGTTCTTTACCTAATTTGATACAATTTACGCTGCGTGCCATTTTTAGTGCCTTTAATCCAATAAAACACTATGATAACGCATGTTGATTCATTTAAAAATCAATCAACCAATTACTGTCATTCAGAGCGTTAGCGAAGAATCCAGCTTTTAAGTTACAAACTACTGGATTCTTCGCTATGCTCTGAATGACGAAGAGGAAAGTATTTTTTTTAATAAAACATTGTTTTAATTATGTAGTATTTTAGAAAGTAAAAAA